>NZ_JAUBRH010000019.1:0-106662 GCF_036701775.1 Microcoleus sp. N9_A2
GTTGACTGTTGACTGTTGACTGTTGACTGTTGACTGTTGACTGTTGACTGTTGACTGTTGACTGTTGACTGTTGACTTATGAGTGATGACTGCTGACTAATCACTCTTGGTAAATAGGTATATGTCGTCTCGCTTATATTTGAGTTGAAAATGAGGGTTATTTTTTAGTTTAGTTATGAGGTTTTCCACAAAAGCTCGATCGCTCATCCAGCCAGGATATTTGAGGTTCAGCAATACATAATCAAATTCTGCGAGATTTGCCGGCGGTGCGTTAGCCAGAGTTAATTTTACTACAGGGCGGTGCGCTAAGTGCGGAGCAATCTGAGCACTTGTTAAAACACTGCCTTTGGTTTCAACAAGAGAAATTGCTTCTCTGGTAGCGGGCAAAGTGTCGAACCCATTTAAATAAATAGTCCAAAAATAGCCGTATTTCGCTAAAGCTAAGAAAGCAATCAACGACCAAATTACAATGACTCTAGGCAATGGATAATTAGGAATTGACAATCTATCAAATATTGTCTTTCCCTTTTGCTGATTGCTAGCTGCTAAACTGGAAATTACGGCAACCAACAAAAACGGCAATATCGGCACAGAATATTGATGAATTAAATCCCGTTGAGCGGGGATATCCGAAAGAATATTCATCGCCAACATCGGCACAGCACTAATTAAAGATGACAGATTACGCGGGGACAGCCACCAAATTACAGGTAATAACAATAACGCTAAATATTCAAAAGTCTCTAAAGAAAACAAACGCCCTAAAACTAGATTGGGTTTCACTATTAAATTAATAACAATTTCCAAAACCGAGTTTCCCAAATATTGATATCGCCCGATTCCCGCGTGTTCTCTTCCCTGATTAAAATACGGTATAACTGCCTGAGTAGCTACTAGGAACCAACCCGCGCCTAGAAAAAGAGCTATGAACCCACAAGTGCGTTTTTTGTCAAAACACAACAGCCACAAACCCATCGCAGCCACAGTTAAAGATAGCACGGCTTTGCAGCTCAAAACTAATACAATCGCAGCACAAAACCACAAGGTTTTATTCAGCCTAGCCGCTAAAATTGCTGCTAGCAGTGCTGGTAAAGCAATTACTTCTGGGTGGAAGTCGAAGAGATTGACATTAAATACTGCGGGATAAAGCAGATATACGGCTGAAATTGCAATTGCTTTTTGTTCGTTTAATCCGGCTTGACGTGCCAAACTCCAACTCGGCCAAGCGCCTAAAGCTAGGGCAACAGCTTGCACTAAAAAAAGCCAGTGAACATCTGGATATATTTTGTAAAGTAAAGCTAGTGGATAGAAAATAAAAGCGGCGTGATCACCCCAAATATTTATTGCCATTAAAGAGGAAAATGGCGTTTGATTTTGGGAGATTAAATAAATTGCTTGGTCAAAAATTGCTAAGTCGAATGCAGTTGACTGAAACAAAGCGTGCCGCGTGCTGCTGGCGACAAATAAGACTATCGTTGTCACAACAATCATTAAAAATACTGGATGAGATTTTAGGGATTTTAAAGTTAGCATTTTAGTGGTTTAATCAGCCCTTCGTTTAAATAGCAGGACTTCGTTTTTTTGATAAGTTAATTTAAAATCTGGAGAGTTTTTTAGTTGATTTGCTAAGGTATCACCAATTTTTTCAGTATCAGGCCAGGGATGGCGCAGGTTTAATAATATGTATTGAAATTCAGCTAAATTTGTTTGGGGCGAAATTTGTGACAGCAATTTTACTATTGGGCGGTGGGTAAAGTGAGGGGCAAGTCTATTATCTGTTAAAATACTGCTTTGCGGTTGAACTTGTGCGACTGCTTCGCGTGTAGCTTGCCAGGTATCTAGTCTATTTAGGTACAGATAAAAATCTTTATATTCGCCCACACATAGGAAAATTAGTAGTGACCAAATTATCATGATTCTCGGCAATTGAATTCCCTGCCAAAGTTGAGAAATTTGGAAGTTTTTAAATTGTGGCAGATTGCTCCATGTTAAAAAATGTTGTTTATTTGCTTTATCCTCTTCCTTGTTGCCTTTTATTTCTTCCCTGTTCCTTGTTTCTTCTTTCGCGATAACTGCTAAAAATAAGAATGGAATTACAGGTACTGAATACTGATAGGCTAAGCTGCGTTGAAAGGACAAGTCAGAGAGGATATTGATCAGCAGGGTAGGGAGGGCTGGAATTAGCGCGGTTAAATATTTGAGGCGTAGTTTGCCCGAAAATGGCAATAGCACCCATATCACAGGTAAGGTGAGGAGAAATAAATATTTGAATGTATCGAATGAAAGGATTTTTCCTAATACTAACTGTGGTTTTAATATGAGATTGATGATAATTTCTAGTACGGATTTGCCTAAATAGCTGTAGCGCCCGACTCCAGCGACTTCGCTGCCGCTAAAGAAGGGGATGATTTTCTGGGAAGCTATCAAAAACCAAGCTGCACCGAGCAAAAGTGCGATCGCCCCGTACCGTTGCTTTTTTTCACAAAAAAACAGCCACAAACCCATAGCAACAACGGTTAGGGACAAAACCGCCTTGCAACTGAGAACTAACACAATAGCGGTACAAAACCACACAATTTTATTTAAACGCGCCGCCAAAACTGCTGCCAAAAGTGCGGGTAAAGCGATTACTTCCGGATGAAAATCAAATAAATTGATGTTAAATACCACCGGATAGAGCAAATAAATCAATGCGATCGCACGGGATTGTTCTTGATTTAAACCTGCCAAACGCGCTAAACTCCAGGTAGGCCAAGCCCCCAAGGATAAAGCAACTGCTTGTACCAACAGCAGCCAATGCACATCCGGGGAAATTTTGTACAGCCAAGCTAGCGGATAATAGATTACCGCTGCGTGATCGCCCAAAATATGAATCCCCATTAAAGAAGAAAAAGGCGTTTGGTTTTGGCTGATCAAGTAAATTGCTTGGTCAAAAATTCCCAAATCGAAAGCAGTTGATTGGAATAAAGCGTGCCGTAAACTGCTACACAAAAAGAAAATTGTCGCAGCAGTAGCGATCGCCCAAACCAAACTCGACGGTAGCTGTGATCGACCTTCTTCTATATTTTCGGCGATCGAGACACTGATCTCCTCACTGTCATCAACAAAATTTTCCCTATTCTCCATGAAATCTGGCACTAGCTGATCGGTCAAAATATAATGCCATCGAATGTGCTTGCCGCGCAATAGTTAACCGCTAATTTTAGTTCCCGCAATCGTAATATTAGAATAATCCACAAAACATTAAAAAATTGTGAAAGCAATAACTCTTCTCGGCTCCACAGGCTCCATCGGCACTCAAACTCTGGATATTGTAGCTCAATACCCCGATCAATTTCGGATTGTCGGGTTAACTGCAGGACGAAATGTAACGTTGCTGGCCCAGCAAATTCGCCAGTTTCGACCGGAAATTGTCGCAATTTGCGACGAAGATCAATTACAGGAATTGAAGGAGGCGATCGCAGATCTCGACCCTCAACCTATTTTACTTGCTGGCGAGTCAGGCGTTGTCGAAGTTGCCAAATATGGCGACGCTCAAGCCGTCGTCACCGGCATAGTTGGCTGTGCCGGTTTGCTGCCAACAATTGCGGCTATCAAAGCAGGCAAAGATATCGCCTTAGCCAATAAAGAAACATTAATCGCAGGGGGCCCCGTTGTCAACCCCTTAATCGAAAAATACGGCGTTAAAATATTGCCTGCTGACTCGGAACATTCAGCAATTTTTCAGTGTCTCCAAGGTGTTATGGTTGGCGGGTTGCGGCGAATTATTCTCACGGCTTCGGGGGGTTCTTTTCGAGATTTGCCGATCGACAAATTAGCCGCAGTAACAGTAGCCGATGCTTTGAAACATCCGAATTGGTCGATGGGGCAGAAAATCACGATCGATTCTGCTACTTTGATGAATAAAGGATTAGAAGTAATTGAGGCTCATTACTTGTTCGGAATGGATTATGACGACATTGATATTGTCATCCATCCTCAGAGCATAATTCACTCGTTAATTGAGCTGCAAGATACCTCGGTTTTGGCGCAATTGGGATGGCCGGATATGCGATTGCCGCTGCTTTACGCTTTGTCTTGGCCGGAGCGAATTCATACAGATTGGGAACGGCTGGATTTGGTAAAAGCTGGGGATTTAACTTTCCGAGAACCAGACCACGAAAAGTATCCTTGTATGCAGTTGGCTTATGCGGCGGGACGTGCGGGCGGTTCGATGCCGGCGGTGCTGAATGCGGCAAACGAACAGGCTGTAGCGCTATTTTTGGAGGAAAAAATTCAGTTTTTGGATATTCCGAAGTTGATTGAGAAGGCGTGCGACAAACATCAAGCTGATAACTGTAAAAGTCCGGCTTTAGATGATATTTTGGCGGCAGATCGGTGGGCGAGGCAGGAAGTTTTGGCAGAGAGTATGGAATTGGGCGATCGCATTCTTTCGGTTCGCTAATTGTATCAGCAGACTTGCACTTACCCACAAGCCTGCCGGGGAATTAATTCCCCGTCTCATAGCTAAATTTGGTTGTAACTGAGATATTGCACCATTGTCAATTACCTGTTTAGAACGGGCAAGATGCCCGTTCCACAATAAAATTGAGTTTGGTGGAACAGGCATCTTGCCTGTTGCTGACAATGCTACAATATCTCAGTTGAAACCGACTGCCCAACCTTGATAAATATCCAGTCCTTTTTGAGAGGACTTTAGCTATGAGACAGGGGTTTTTAACCCCTGGCGGACTATTCCAAAAAGTGCAAAATATCGGCAAACCCTATAAAAAATTGACCAGACTTTAGTCTTTTATAGACTAACTCCCAACTTTCGCTGCCAAATCAGCCGCACTCATTTTTTCGTACATTTCAAAAGGTTGGTGAATCCAAGGATTGTCAGCCAAATAATCTACATAATAATCCGGCTTTGCAACAGAACAAGCCTTGTACCAGAGTACAGCAGTCCGAATTTCCTGAATATCCTCGCCGTAGCGACTATTGAGCCAAGCGATACCTTGCTCTAAACTAATTCCCGAGTCCACCAAATCGTCAACTAGCAGAATCTGGCTGCCCAAATTATCGCCCACCATTGTCAAATCGCGGGCAAACTCGATCGCACCCCGGACATTTCCCTCGGCCCCACCATAGGACGAGGCAGCTAAAATCGCCAGAGGTTTGTCGAAAATCCGCGACAGAGTATCTCCAACCCGCAGCCCTCCCCTCGCCAGACAGACAATGCGATCGAATTTCCATTGAGATTCCTCAATTTTTACAGCCAAATCCTCAATTTTCCGATGGTACTCAGGCCAAGAAACGTAAAGGTCACTCATTCCTAATATTATTGAAATATCAAAGGTATTATTAATTATTTTGGGGAAAATGACATGGATGCAGATGAACTTCTCAAACGGTATGCAGCCGGAGAACGGGTTTTTCACAAAGTAGACCTGAGCGGTGCCCATCTGTCAAGGACAAATTTGCGCGATATTGACCTGAGTCACGCTAATTTAAAAGGTGCAAATTCGATCGGTCTCACCCTCTACAGAGCTAATCTGTATCAAGCAGATATCAGCCAAGCCAACCTCTCCCAAGCCAACCTCATGTCCGCTAATTTTGGCGAATGCGAGGCGGTAGGAGCGAACTTGAGCGGAGCCATCTTGCGGAGTGTCGTCTTCAGCGGGGCTGATTTAACGGGGGCGAGTCTCAGGGGTGCAGACATGAGAGATGCAAACCTTCAGGGAGCAATTTTGATTCAAGTTTATGCAGTTAACGCTAACTTGCAAGGTGCAAACTTGACAGAAGTAAAGCTTTGCGAAATCAACCTCAGTAAAGCAAATTTAACCGATGCAAACTTAACACAAGCTGACCTCAGCCGTGCTAACCTAACTCAAGCAAATCTGAGTTGGGCAAATTTGACGGAAGCAAATCTGGAAAAAGCTGATTTGAAGGGAGCCGATTTGAGCGGAGCTAACTTGAGCTGTGCAAATCTCCATCAAGCAGATTTGAGCGGAGTTTCCCTTAAGGGAGCAAATCTCCGGGGAGCAAACCTGCATCAAGCTTCTTTGCGCGGGACAAATTTGAATGAAGCGAATCTCAGAGAGGCCATGATGCCTGACGGCACAATCTCTGAGTAAATAAGCTGAGAAAATAGAAGTTAAAACCGCAGGGTGCCTGTGGTGCACCCTACATTTAGGCTAATGCCTGATTTTTTTAAGGGGATTTAATTCTGCGTTAATCTCATGCGCCCAAAAATCGAGAGAAGCCCCGGACTCGTGTTGTGGAGAGGCAAAAATTTTAGAGTCTTGTTCAAGCTCCCAGATTCATCTGTGGAGTAAGTCTAAAGTCTCAAATTGTTCGAGTGAGCGGGACTCCACGGTTCGACTGAGCGCTTGCGGAAGTCTAAAATCCAAAATTGACTGACAGTTCATTTAAATAGAGTGGCAAAAAAAATTGGCGATAATTTAATCTACAACCTTCAGCCAGCCCCGGCGAACGGCGTGGAGCAAGCGGTTGATGGCTGTTTGATCTTCTTCGGTAAGACAGTCATTTAATAGGGCTGTCTTGAGCTGTTGTCGGTGAGTGGGAGTCAGCAGACCGGAGTGATATACCTGAAAGACTAGCTCTGCAATAGTAAATTGAGGTAAAAGCGTTTGGGTTTTCATCATCTGTTTTGTTTTTGAACTCACTTTTGACAGTATTGACTGATTTTTCCAAAATTTATGTGATTCAACTACGGGAGTAAATGTGATCGATTGGCTCTTGATGAGTGATTTGTGTCAGCCGAACTTGGGGATCGGATATTTCCTCGATCGCCCTGCTACTTGAAACACAAACCCCGTCCCGATTCCTCGCTTCTGGCAACTCCGAAATCTCTACTTTTTGTCAAGAGGCTGTGACAAATTTTTTAATATTTATCTATTAATATATTACTAATGACTGCTAGCTAAATCGCTTGGCTTAATTCAAGGTAAAACTTTTAGCGTGTTAAGAAGCCTGCTTTTACCTACATTTACCTAGTTTCTTAGTATGGTCTTTGTTCCGTGGATATACTTAATGGCCGCCCAAAAACAGATACAAGTTTTCGACAGGATCGGGCATCCGCCCCAAATTTTAAGCTCTAGTTCAAGCTCTCACATTCATCTGTGAAGTCAATCTAAAATCTAAAATCTAAAATCTAAAATCTAAAATCGACTGACTGCTTAAAATCAAAAATCCCGGCTTCTTCAAGAAACCGGGTCGAGCTTTTCGATCGCAGTACAATTTTTTTTGGAGAGGGTTAATGGAGCGACCTACTCACGAAAATCTTATTCTTGGCAAAGCTTGACAGGAGAGAAAGTAGAAATACTCATCTCAACTTCTTGTGTGAGGGGACTAATCGGAAATCCTGACCCATCCGCGGCGGGTGGCGTGCAGCAGGCGGTTGACTGCATCTCTGGCGTCTTCGCTGAGAGCGCTTTGGCAGAGTTCGCGCAGTCCGTGGCTTTGAGTGCGAGTCAGATTGCCTGAATGAGTAACTTGATAGAACAGTTCAGCGATCGCGCGATCATATTTTAAAGTCAGAGCTTGCATGAAATCTCGTTGAACTCGACTATTATAATATCGAGCATTTGAGAAAAGAGTAGCGTGAGTTAAATCACAGAAAACCAAAGACCTCGATCGCATAAGCTATGATTGGGGTGGTAGCCTCAAGGTTTGACAAAACCTCGAAAAGCCCTAAACGAAAGGCTTTGAGTTCCCAAGACCGCCGAGCAGCGGGAGTAAGTCCGCTCTACATCGCATACTCTGGACTTGGATAGCTGTGAAACTTTGGGTTTTAGACACTTGCAGCTTGCAGCTCAGGGCATAAAGTTGCGATCGGCGAGCCACGGCCTGAGATACAATAATTATAAATACTTCTATCCCATCTATAGGCTGGCAGGTAAAAAAATGATAATGATTAGCTACTTTTCGATTGCCTTAATCGTTTTTCTTGTTTGGTTCAAAAGTTTTTGGAATGATACAGCGACATCTAAAAAAGACGTGATATCTTGGATAGCCTTAATAATGGGGCCTCTGTTTTGGCCTGTTGTTCTGCCCCTATCCCTTTTGCAAATTACCAGCAAAAAGTCTGTTGTAAAAACAGCTCAATGCGAGCAAGAATTATAATAAATTGTGGAAGTAACTGGCTTCAACACAGTCGCTTATCTCGTCCTAAATTATTCGGCGTGCATCGCTCCTGGCAGCGAGTAATTTATTTTGTTTCATTGTAAAAAAAATCAGCGAGAAGGTAGAATCCAAAAAAATCTGAATCCTAAAACAGTATTTTTTTTACCAATATAAAATTTTGCCTTCTGCTTTTTGAACCCGCCCAAAAACGGATACAATTTTCCGACAGGAGTTGGCCGCAGCCCAAAACTTTAGGCTTTTGTTCAAGCTCTCAGATTCATCTATCGAATACAATCTCAAATCTCAAATCGTTCAACTGAGCGAGATTGACTGAGCGCTAGCCGAATGTCTCACCCCGAAGTCTCCAATCGAATGACGCCTACTTTTCTTCTGTCAAATCGTGATTTAAGGGTGCGGCTCAGTCAAAATTGTCAGACTCAAATTATCGGACAGCGACCACAACATTTTTTACCCAAAAATTATCTGCCACCTCAACCAAGCTCAAAATTAATATGTAATTTAACATGGCCTGTTGCTTGCAAAAATATAACTTCAGACATATTTTCGCCTGCCGTTGACCAACTTAAGAATTTTTATACTTCCGGCGGCGACGTACCATTATATCGAAGGTGGGAAAATCCTGGCTGTTGAAAAACAGCTAGGATCTTTGCTATGTAACCTTTTCCAGCTCCCTTTCTTCAAATCGTAGCAGCTCTAAATAGGAAAATGTAGAGTTCGTTTGCGCCCAAATAGCCTAACTCTTACCGCAGTTAGATAGACAATTCCAGGCAGAGACTGCAATATGAAATAGGCAACAAAAACTGTTTTAAATCGCAAGTACGACTTATTTTGGGCGATCGGGCCTCATGAGTTTATAACGCGAGCCAGCTAAATTTTTAGAGGTGCGAGATGTTTGGGAACTTCTAAAAAAAAGTGCCGTCACGGTATCCAAATTTGTTATTTGCATAAAAAGTAGGAGTCAAAATGAACGAAGTATCTGAGAAACCAATTTATAGAGTTCTTAATCTATTGTCCCTGCTAGCGCTGAGCTACTATGCAGCTACTTCCATCAATTATATTTTCGAGAGTGACGCTCACATCTACAGTTACGACAGCCAGAGTAATTCCAACGCGTCACCAGCGCAACTAGAAGCACACCGCTAGGAATAAATAGTAGAGATTTTCTCTGAATTAATGCCGAACCAAATTTCGGATAATTTGCTAATCGTTAATGATCAGCTCGAAGTTAACAACAATTAGTAAACAACTATTGGCTAAAAAGTTAATACTTTAACTCACAGGTATTAGCCATCGAATGTACCACAAAAATTAACTATTTAATTAGTTCTCAAAAGAGACCAGAGTGATGAAAGGATGGCCAAGCATTTTCATCATTAAGAGCATTAAGCTGTGGAGCATTTAAACCATTAACGATTCAGGTAAGGTGCGTCAGCTAGAACACTAACTATATATGGGAAACGCTGATTTATGGACGCACCCTACTATCCTCCTTTAAATGCCAAACAGCTTAATAGCTTTACTAATCGCTTCATCAAGAACATTTGAAGGTGGATCTCCTTCAGAACGGAAAATCGATTGGATTTTTGCCCAATACAACTCGATGGGAGACAAATCCGGCGAGTAGGCAGGTAAGAATTTTACTTGGGAGCCGATAGATACATCAAAAAATTGATGGCTTTAGCATTATTAACAGGTAAATTCTTCATAACTACAATTGCGCCAACCCATAACTGGGGCAGGATTCGCCAGCCGCCAAAAATTTTATATCCTAGTTCCAGTTCCCAGATTCATCTCTGGAGTAAATCTAAAATCTAAAATCTAGTTACAGTACCGTCACAACTCTACCGGCCCACCGTTCATCCCAACTTCACCAAAAGACGATCACTGCATTGTCAGATTGTCCGGATGGATGCGGCTCATGGTTGAAATGACGGATTGTGGTTGAAAAACTGGGTTTTTTAGCCAAAATCCTACATTGAGCGTGAGGGATTTGGCTGGAAATATCAAGGTGATGAGGCTCAAAAGTCCGTCCGGGAGCGGGTTGGGACGCACTTTTGATTGAATCCGGCCTGTAGCGTGCACGGGCTTGCTGTGAAAGCCAGCTAAAAAATTTTGATTTCTGGGGAACTATTGGCGAAAATCAAAAGTCAGGTCAGGTACAGTGTACTTAAAAGAAATCGCAGCTCAGTTCCAGCCCCATTGCGGGCGATCGAACTTCCGGGCGATCGACATTTGGTCACGACTGCGGTGCAACTTCTCAATCTTGAGAGCATACTCCGATTAAAAATGGTTTATGTGTATTTCCCGGCTATTGTTTGAAAAAGGACTAGCCGCACCCAGTATCGGTATGGTAAACTCACAAACGTTTAACTGGAATATTTTCGTGTTAGAGGAGGCAGTGGTGGAGTCGAGAGTCAAAAGCAGGAAACAACCGAGATTTGCTGCTCAACGAATACAGGATTCAACTCGCGCTCCCAGGCTCGCTGCTGACAATTTAAATTACATGACAGCTTATAGCAGCCGGGTAAATTAGGGTCTCAACCGATGTCCGGTTTCATTTATTGAATCCCTTTGGAGGGAAAAGTGTATTGTAGAAAAATGATTGATCTTTTAGGAGGAGTGTAAATGACACAGGTAACTAATCCAACACAGCCAGCAAGTTCACTACCAGGTGGTGGTGGTGGCGGCGGCTCAACCGTTATCGGCATCACCGGCGCCAACAGGTTGAACGGCAGCTCCGGTGATGACATCATCCTGACTTTTGGAAATGCAGATGTCATCGCTGCTGGCGGTGGCAACGACCTGATTATTACCGGAGGCGGAAATGACAGTATCGGCGGCGGCGACGGCAACGATAATATCTTTGCAGGCAGTGGCGCTGATGCGGTAGCTGGCGGGACTGGCGATGACCGGATCTTTGCCGGTAAAGGGGATGACCTCGTTGATGGCGGTGATGGCAATGACTTGGTTTCTGGCGACAACGGCAACGACACCGTACTCGGCGGATCTGGGAGCGATACAGTCTTTGGCGGTCGGGGCAACGATGTTGTCGGCGGCGGCGATGGCAACGACGTTCTCTACGGCGGTAAAGATAACGATACTGTCGATGGTGGCTCTGGCAATGACTTTATCTCTGGCGACAGAGGCAGCGATGTCTTGACCGGCGGTGCTGGCAGCGATACGTTCTACTTCTTCTCCAGCGGTGGCGATTATGGCGTAGATACGATCACTGACTTTACCCCAGGCGAAGATAAGATCCGCTTGAAGCAGGGCGGTGTGTTCTCTGGTTTGGGTACCAGCTTCGAGGCAAGCGAGTTTGTCGTCGTTTCTGGTTTCAACGCAGCTACTCCAGGAGCAGCCACGAGCAACAAGTTGGTCTACGACCCAACAAGCGGTGCGCTGTTCTTCAACGGCAGCAACGGAGTGCTACAGGTTGCTCAGTTGCAGACTGGCCTGACGATTACCTCGAACAACTTCGAGTTGTTCTAAAACAACTGGCTGTTGTGGGGCAGCACCGGATAAGATTCGGGGCTGTTCTCACAAAGCTGGTAGTTTTAAAGGATTTCAACCTCACTCTGCCACAAGCGGGGTGAGGTTGAAATATTCAATGCAGGAACTGAGGCAAGGGCAGTTAAAAAAAATCGATCGACAGTTATTGATAAAATTAATCGCTCGCCCGATCGGGCAAAATATAAATAGAAAATTTTTAAATTAAAATTTCTAGGTTTTACTGAAGCGGTAAAGAAACCGCAACTGCTGGCTAGCAATGAGCACTGAAGAATATATTCGGCAAGCCCAAATTTATTTGAACCGGGGGAAGTTAACTGAGGCGATCGATTTTTGCAAAAGGGCGATCGAACTTCAACCGTTTTCGCCCTCGGCTTACACGACTTTAGGCACAATTCTCGAAGCTCAAGGCGATCCGACGGCGGCAAGAGACGCTTTTGTGCAAGCTTTGGAGATTTCGCCGCAGTTTTTTCTGGCTCATGCTTATTTGGGTCAACTTTACAGTGACTATGCGTGGCTGGATGAGGCGGTTTTTCACTACGGGCAAGCTCTGGATTTGAAACCAGACTGGCCGGAGTTACATTATAACTTGGGAAATGTTTTTCACAAGCAGGGTAATTTGTTGGGGGCGATCGAGTCTTACCGAAATGCGATCGCCAAAAAACCGGATTATCTCGATGCTTTATACAATCTGGCTGTGCTTTTAGATGAAAATAGTCAGCTCGAAGCGGCAATGGATGCCTACCGACAGGTGATGGCTCTGAAGCCGGATTACGTGGAAGCTTACAGCAATTTGGGTGTGATTTTGCTCAAGGACGATCGCGCTGCTGAGGCGATCGAGGTTTACCAGCGGGCGATGGAGATTAAGCCGGATTGGGCGACGCTGCACAATAATTTGGGTCAAGCCTTGCTGGACAAAAGTCCGGAAAGGGCGATTGCATCTTACCTCACAGCTATTGAGTTGGAGCCGGACATGGTTTTGGCTCACTACAATCTGGGGAAAGCGTGGCAATTGCAGGGGGAACATTCGGCGGCGGTTGCTTGTTTCGATCGCGCGATCGAGATCAATTCCGACTATATTTCGGGCTATACAGACGCCGGGTTTTCTTTGATGGTTTTGGGCAAAATTGCGGAAGCCATGCCTTATTTTGAGCGGGCGATAGCTCTGAAGCCTGATTTTGTTGAGGCTTACTGCCGCTTGGGAGAAAGGCGCAGAGTTGCTGCTGTAGAAGATGATGAATTGTCAAGGGCGATCGCTGCGTGCGATCGATTTCTCACAGCATTGATGGGAAGTTCGGCAACGGATTTTGTAGCGGATGTAACGGATGTCACGGATGTCACGGATGTCACGGATTTAACAGATTTAAAAGTAAATAAAAAAGATGGTGCGGCTAGATATTTGTCAAGTGCAGCTTGCGAATTACCAATTGCTGAAATCTGCGATAATTTAACAGAAATTTACTTGCATTTGGGAAATGCTTTAACAGAGTACGGCGGACACGAATCGGCCGCCACTTATTATCAAAAAGCTTTGCAAATTCAGCCACAAAATGCAGAGATTTACTGGCGGGTGGGAAATTCCTTAGCCCAGCAAGAGCGGATAATTGCAGCAATTGCAGTTTACCGCATGGCGTTGACAATTCAACCTGCTTTACCGCAGGTTTATTTTGAGTTGGCAAAACTGCTGGAAAAACAGGGCCGCTGGGAACGGGCGATAGATTATTATCAAAAAGTTTTAGAGTTGCAATTGCACGGGTATGGGGAGCCGAAAAACTGGAAAAAAAAGAGCTTTATATTGCGAGATAGCACTTCTATAAAACCTCCTCACGGTATTTATTTATCGAGCTGGGATTGGCTGGTTAATGCTAAGTTGGATGCTGACAATTATGTGGAAATATTTTGGGAATTTGCACCCAAAGCAAGTGCAGAAAATATTCCGAATTCCCAATTTGCGATCGCCAATTCCAAATTGGAAAATTCCGAGTGTGCCGGTTTAACTTGCGGGCTGTGTTTGCAGCGACTTTCTAAGTGGTTCGATCCGGTGCATTTGGGTTGGGGAGTTTGCCGTTTGTCCAACTCGCAACCGCTACCTGTGGAGTCGCCCAAGACTTTTGTGGCGGCAATTCCCAACGGGCGAGTTTGGATTGTGCCGCAGGAAAATTATTGGCTGATTTGCAAGGCGATCGCTGTAATTACTCCTGACAATTATTTGTTGGCTGATGTGTCGAGAGATTATCCGGGGTTTTTACCTGGATGTGAAAAGCATGATGTTAGAAAACACAGCGTTTTTCAGTTAGAATCGTTTCCCGGTTTAAAGCAAATTGACGGCAGCGTGGCAGTGCTTTCTGGTTTGTCGGGAAATGTCTATTTTCACTGGATGGTTGATGTTTTGCCGAGGATAGAATTGCTGCGGCACAGCGGTAGGGATTTGGCGGAGATTGATTGGTTTTTGGTGAATAGTTGTCAGCACCAATTTCAGCGGGAAAGTCTGAGAATTTTGGGCATTCCCGAAGAAAAAGTCTTGGAGAGCGATCGCTTGCCTCACATACAAGCAACCGAGTTGATTGTGCCGTCTTTTGCGGGATATTTGGGCTGGCCTTCTGGGTGGGCGATGGATTTTTTGAGGCGCGAGTTTCTCAAGGGAATTCTACCTAGTTCCAGCTATCCAAAACGGATTTATATCAGCCGCAGCAAAGCAAGATACCGCCGAGTTTTGAACGAGGAAGATGTGGTGGAGGTTTTGGATAAATTTGGCTTTGTTTCTATTTTGCCTGAGTCGATGTCTTTGGCAGAGCAAATTGCTCATTTTTACCACGCTGAGGTGATAGTCGCGGCCCACGGCAGCGGCTTGACAAATACGATTTTTAGTCGCCAGGGAACTAAAGTAATTGAGTTGGTGTCGCCTCACTATATCAGCCATTATTACTGGGGAATCAGTCAATATTTGCAGTTGGAACATTACTTTTTAACGGGTGAGGCTTTTGAATGCTATCCTATTAGACAGTTGATGTATCAGAATTCGCTGACTGAGGATATTTTGGTGAACTTGAGTTCGCTGAAAAGGATGGTTGAAGTGGTGGGTTTGGGTTAGTTGGTGTCTGGAGCAAGTTTAATTATGCCCTCGATTGAGAAGATGGAAAAGGCAGCGGTTGATTTGAGTCGGCAAGCAGAAGTTTATTTAGCCGAAGGAAGGTTAAATGAGGCAGTTGCTGCTTGCGAGTTAGCGTTGAAAATTGAACCGAATTTGGCGACAGCTTGCCAGACGCTGGGAAAGGTGATGCAGGTTCGAGGTGAAATCGAGCAAGCTAAGCAGTGGTATGAAAGCGCGATCGATCGCAATCCAAATTTGCCGGAAGTTTATGCTAATCTAGGCAGTCTGTATTCTCAGGGGAAACAGTGGGAAAAGGCGATCGCCAATTGTGAAAAAGCGATTTCGCTAGCGCCTAATTTTGCTGCTGTTTATCGGCAGTTGGCGAGAATTTGGACGCAGTTGGAGAAGCGAGAAGAGGCGGCAGACTGTTGGTATCAAGCTTTTAATATCGAGCCGACTTGGGCAACTGCTGACGAGCACGTCACTCTGGGAAATAGTTGTGTTGAATTGGGAAAGTGCGATCGCGCTATAGAGTGTTATTCGCGGGCAATTAAGTTAAACCCGCAACTGGCAACAGCTTATCACAATTTGGGAGAAATGTTGGTTGGTCAGAAGCGGTGGGATGAGGCGATCGCCAATTACCGACAAGCCATTGCCATCAATCCAGATTCGTTTGAATCTTACCACAGTTTGGGTAAAACTTGGGCGGAGCGAGGAGAATGCGATCGGGCGATCGCCTGTTACAACAAAAGCCTCGAACTCAATCCAAGTTATGCTCGTGCTTACGTGGGTTTAGGTAATGTTTTTGCTCAAAAACGCGACTTTGATGCAGCCATAAAATGCTACCGTCAGACTCTGGAAATCAATGATAATTCCTACTGGGCATACAATTGCTTAGGGGACGCTTTGGCTCACAAGAAACAGTGGGCTGAAGCTATTAGTTGCTACCGCAAAGCTATTGAAATAAATCAAAATATTCCTTGGTTTTATGTCAATTTGGGAATTGCTTTAACCTGCGAACAATCCTGGGATGAAGCTGTTAGCGCTTACCTGCACGCGGTTCAGATGGAGCCGAATTTGACGGGAATCAATCAGAGGTTGGGATATGTTTTGCGGAAGCGCAGCGAATCGGGTTTAGACAGCACAATCGAAACTTATTGTCAAGGTATTGCGGTACTTGCAAGCGGGAAAATTTACCACAAATTGCTGGAAATTGAGTTAGAGGGAGCGGAGTTTTATATAAATTTAGGCAATAGTTTAGCGAAACAGAAGCAGTTGGAAGGTGCGATCGTATTTTATAGTATGGCACTGCAAATTGAACCAAATGCTGCGGAAGTTGTCGCCCAACTAAATGATGTGCGAGCGAAACAACAGGAGTTATACGCACAAATTGCCGCTTACCGCCACCAAATTGCTCTCGATCCGACCAATTCTAAGCCTTACAATGATTTAGGAAATATTTTACCGCAATTAGGGGAATTAGAAGAAGCAATTATTTGCCACCAAAAAGCGGGCGAATTGAGGGGTTGGGCTGAGTGTGCGGCGAAAAATTATCAATTTACCCAAGATTGGTTTACCCACAATATTCCTATTTGGAAACGGCATTTGCAGGAATTTACCGGAATTGCGGATTTTCAAGTTGTGGAAATCGGCAGTTTTCAGGGAATGTCGGCTTGCTGGCTGCTGGATAATATTTTAACTCATCCGACGGCAAAGATTACTTGTATTGATTTGTATTTTCAACAACATTTTAAGGGCAATATTGTTAAAACGGGAGTCGCCGAAAAAGTAATTGAATTAGAAGGTTACTCTCAAGATTTGCTAGTAAACTTAGATTCAGAATTTTACGATATTGCTTACGTTGACGGCTGTCACAAACCCACCAGCGCCCTGCAAGATGCGATTTTATCTTGGAGGTTGGTGAAAGTTGGGGGATTGATGATTTTTGATGATTACGAGTTTACGTTTCCCGACAGCCCGGAGCAAGATACTAAAATTGGGATAGATGTTTTTTTAGAGATGTTTGGAAGTCAGTTAGAAGTAGTACACAAAGGCTATCAACTGATGGTCAAAAAAATCGGAAATCAAAAATTGGGCGAAGAGCAAACTCTGTTGTCTCTGGGTTGGGAAAAGTTGGGGGAGATTGCAGCAAATGCGGGTTATTTGGATGAGGCGATCGCCCGCTATCAAACAGCTATTAAAATTAAGTCGGACAACTATTTAACTTACCACAAGTTGGGTAAAACTCTGCAAGAGAAAGAACTGTTTGAGGAAGCTCGGGCCGCTTACCAACGGGCGATCGCACTCAACCCTAATTTTAGTTGGTCTTACCACTTTTTGGGGGAAACTTTGCAGGCAATTGAGGAATACGACGAAGCCGCTGCTGCTTACCGCAAAGCTATTGAGTTAAATCCCGATTTTTGTTGGAGTTACAACTATTTAGGTGATGTGCTGATGGAGCTTTCTGAGTGGGAGGAAGCTGCTGTTGCTTACCGCGAGTTAGTTGAACTAAATCCCGATTTTTGTTGGTCTTACGAGAGATTAGGTAAGGCTTTGGTTGCACTGGAAAACTTGGAAGAAGCGGCGGCGGCTTACCGCAAAGCTATTGAATTAAATCCCGATGATTGTTGGTTGTACAATAGTTTGGGGGAAATTCTGGAATTCCAAGAAAATTGGCCAGAAGCAGCAGCGGCTTTTGGTCGTGCTATTGAGCTAGAACCTGAGCATAGTTGGCTGTACAAAAAGTTGGGTGATGCACTGCGGAATCAAGGGGAAGTGGAAAGGGCGATCGCCATTTATGAAAAAGGTATCAATCTCGATCCAAAATCTTGTTGGTGTTACGAAGGATTGGGTTTGAGTTTAATTGCAAAACAGCAATGGGAACCTGCAATCACTAATTTAGTTCAAGCCCTGCAAATTCAACCCGATTTGTTTGAAGCTTACGATAATATAGGTTATGCTCTGGAACAAGAAGGAGAAGTCGAGGAGAGCGATCGGGGAGAATACAGCAATCAAATCTTACCCTTAAGTATTCTCAAAAAATACTGTGGGTTTACAGAAGATTTGATTGTTGCAGCAGAATCCAATTCGCACCTCACCTGCATTGACATCCATCCTGCGAGTCAAATCAATTTATCCGATTCCAAAACAATCGACAGCAGCCGCAGATTTTCGGAAGATCAAAGTCATTCCAGAAAAGCTTTTGTTGCCGTATTGCCAAACGGACGAGCTTGGGCGGATGTTGTGACTACCGCCGTGATTACTTCAGACAATAAACTTGTTGCTGATATTTCAATGGGTTGTGCTGAATTGGTAATCACTTCCCACAAATTGCCTCCCGCTGAACACGTCGATGGAAATGTGGCTTTTTTATCGGCTCGCTGGGGTGGAGCCTCTTATTTTCATTGGATGTTTGATGTGATGACGCGATTTGACCTTTTACAGCGAAGCGGATTAATAGAAACTATAGATAAGTTTGTTGTCAATGCCTGGGATGCTTCCTATCAAACAGAAACTTTAGATACTTTAGGAATTCCTCAAGATCAACTTTTAGAAAGTCGCTGCAATTTACACATCACAGCCGATAAATTAATAGTTCCGTCAATATCTTATAACGGATCGGGAGCGGTTTCAAAATGGAAGTGTGAATATCTCAGGCAGACATTTTTAAATGAACAACAGCCACTAAATACAGACTATTCAGAGCGAATTTATATCAGCCGCCAACAAGCATCCTATCGCCGAATTGTCAACGATGAAGAGGTAATTAAATACTTAGAACAATTTGGGTTTCGCAGTGTCAAGTTGGAAACGATGTCGGTAGCCGAACAAGCATCGTGTTTGGCTGCTGCTAAAGTAGTTGTCGCACCTCACGGAGCAGGATTGACTAATCTAGTTTTTTGCAGTCCGGGAACTAAAGTAATTGAGATTTTTTCCCCCCTTTACGTTCCGTATTGTTATTGGATGATTAGCAATTTGTGCGGTTTGGAACATTACTATTTAATTGGTGATTTGGTTAATAATGGAACTCCGACCAAACCTTTACATAAAGATATGCGGTTGGATGTGAACTCGCTGGAAAAATTACTGACTATTGCAGGAGTTTTGCATGGATAATGACTACCACGATTTGGGGAACTCCCTGCAAGAAAGCGGTCGGTTTGATGAGGCTGTTGCTGCTTACAAAAAAGCTATTGAATTAAATCCTAATTTTTCTTGGTCTTATCACAGTTTGGGCGATGTTTTGCTGAAACTTGAAAAATGGGAGGAAGCTGTCGCTGCTTACAAAAAAGCTGTTGAGTTAAATCCCGATTTTTCTTGGTCTTATCACAATCTGGGCGATGCTTTGCTGAAACTTCGGCAATGGGAACAGGCTGCTGCTGCTTACCGCTGCGAGATTGCACTTAACTCGGATTTTGCTTGGTCTTTTTGCAATTTAGGCGACGCTTTAACTAAACTAAAACAGTGGGATGAAGCTATCGCCACGTATTTAAAAGCTGTTGAAATTGAAGAAGATTTGCCGGGGATTTACGAGAAGTTTGGATACGCTCTCGGACAAACAGAGTCGGATTTAAACTTGGTTTTAGAACAATATCAATTGCAAATTACACCGGAAAATTGGGAGTTTTATTTGCAGTTAGGAGGGAATTTAGTAAAGTACGATCGCCCAAAAAGCGCAATTATTTTTTACCAACTTCTCTTGACATACGCTCCGAGTTGTGCAGAACTGTCAGCGGAATTAGAGCAGTTGTTGCAGCAGCAAGAAAAGTACGTTAGCGCATTAGCCTCATCTCGCGCAACTGTCGCCCAAAAACCGGATGATTGCTGGTCTTATTACAATTTAGGTGCTGTTCTGAGCCACCAAAAATATTGGGAGGAAGCGGCGGCGGCATTTTTTCAAGCAATAGAAATAAATCCCGATCTTCCTTGGTGGTTTTATTACAATTTGTGGGAAGTTTTTGTTAGGCAAAACAAGTTAGATGAAGTTGAGAACTTGTGCCGCGAAGTTGTTGCAGCTAAACCGGAGGCTTTTTGGCCTTATCTGAATTTGGGGGAAGCTTTGACGAGGCAAGACCGAATTGCAGAGGCGATTGATTTTTATCGAACTGTCAGTTACAAACAAAGTTTTGCATCTATTCTCAGTAAGAGAACAGGCAAGATGCCTGTTCCACAAAATTGGAACTTAAAACCAGTCAAAGTTCCTAACTTTATCATCATTGGTTCTCAGCGGTGCGGCACGACTTCTCTGTACACTTATTTATCCCAACACCCGCAAATTTTGACTCCGATTAAAAAGGAGATGGATTTTTTGTCGTGGCACTTTGAAAGAGGGATTGATTGGTATTTGGCTCATTTTCCGCCCATGCCTTCGGGAGAGCAATTTGTAACTGGTGAAGCAAGTCCGAGCTATTTTGACTATCGGGAAGCACCGGAACGGCTCTACAGCCTGTTTCCAGAGGCTAAACTGATTGTACTTTTGCGAAATCCGGTCGATCGCGCGATTTCTCATTTCTACCGCTTGAGGGAGTTAAATTGGGAAGGGCGATCGCTCGATCGAGTAATTAGCGATGAAATTGAACGCTTGAATCACAATCCAGAATACATCATCGGCGAGGAACCGGGGAATTATTTAGCTCGCGGTAGGTACATAGAATTTATCAAAAACTGGCGGACTTTCTTTCCCCGAGAACAGTTGTTAATTTTGAAAAGCGAAGATTTTTATGCAGGTGCGGCGACAACTGTCAAGCAAGTTTTAGAATTTTTAGATTTGCCGGAATATCAATTGTCTGAATACCAAAATGCTAATCCCGGTTCTTATCAGCCGGTCAATCAATCGGTTCGCGATTGGTTGAGGGATTATTTTCGACCTTACAATCAGCAGCTAGAGGAGTATTTAGGCCGAAAACTTGATTGGTAATTGGGCATTGGGCATTGGGCATTGGGCATTGGGCATTGTTAGCTGTTGACTGTTGACTGTTGACTGTTGACTGGAAAGCTCACCACAGTCAACCGTCAACTGACAACTGACAACCGTCCACAGTCAACTGACAACAGTCAACCGTCAACTGACAACCGTCAACTGACAACCGTCAACCGTCAACCGTCAACCGTCAACTGACTAAAAAAAACCCGCCTACCCTTGACAACTCATACTCGTTATGAGTACGCTAAAGGAAGCAAAGGAATTGAACCCAAGTACCCAAAAATTTAAAATCATGCTGACGAACCAAGAAGGTCAAAGAGTACCTAAAGTCACCTTTCGCACTCGCAAAGACAACGAGTGGGTCGATGTCACCACCGATGATATATTTGCAGGTAAAACCGTAGCAGTGTTTTCGCTGCCGGGAGCTTTTACTCCCACTTGTTCGTCAACGCACCTCCCCGGTTACAACGAATTGGCCAAAGTTTTCAAAGAAAACGGCGTAGATGAAATCGTTTGTATTTCCGTCAACGACACCTTTGTGATGAATGAGTGGGCCAAAGACCAAGAATCAGACAATGTGACGTTAATTCCCGACGGTAACGGCGAATTTACTCAAGGCATGGGAATGCTGGTAGACAAAACAGATTTAGGCTTTGGCAAGCGGTCTTGGCGTTATTCGATGCTGGTAAAAGATGGCTTGGTTGAAAAAATGTTTATTGAGCCTGATGAACCGGGCGACCCTTTCAAAGTGTCCGATGCCGAGACGATGCTTAACTACATCAACTCCGCAGCAACCAAGCCGAAGGTAGTGTCGCTGTTTACAAAAATGGGCTGTCCCTTCTGCGCTAAGGCTAAGGAAATGCTGAGTCAAAAGGGCTTGGATTATGAAGAAATCGTCTTGGGCCGGGATATCACAACTCGATCGCTCCGGGCTGTGACTGGGGCTACAACTGTGCCGCAAGTATTTATCGACGGCAAGTTGATCGGTGGTTCCGAAGCCCTAGAGTCTTATTTGGCAGTTGCTTAGTTAAACAACAATAGCCTGCGGGCGCGCAGTGCACACCTTACTCGTTGTACGGTGTGCACTGTGCGCCTTTGCCGTATTTGGCGGTATTTAGCCCGATCGAGCTTCGGTGTTAAAAGTTCGATCGGTCTATTTATCCATTCTCGTGCAACAATTACTGGGGAAGTAATATTAAAAACGCAAGAAATGGGAGTGAACGATCGTGGATTTGAGTTTAGTATCGTCAAATATCTTAAATCCCCCAATATTAGCTTTTTTCATGGGAATGCTGGCAATTTTTCTCAAATCTGATTTAGAAATTCCAGCGCCCATCCCCAAACTGTTTTCGCTGTACCTGCTGTTTGCGATCGGATTTAAAGGTGGCGTCGAACTATCCAAAAGCGGAATTGACCAGCAAATCGCCCTGACAATTTTGGCAGCCATGCTGATGTCAATGCTAGTACCGATTTATACTTTTTTCATACTGAGGATCAAACTCGACGCCTACAATGCCGCGGCGATCGCAGCCACCTACGGTTCCATCAGCGCCGTCACATTTATTACCGCAACCTCCTTCCTCACAGCACAGGGAATCGACTTTGACGGTTACATGGTAGCCGCGCTAGCATTAATGGAATCCCCAGCAATTATAGTTGGTCTCATTCTAGTCAGTGTATTTGGCGGGGAAGAAGGAAAACGCGAAATAGTTTGGCCAGAAGTGTTGCAAGAAGCATTCCTAAACAGTTCAGTTTTTCTGCTGATTGGCAGCCTAATTATGGGCATACTGACAGGAGAACATGGTTGGGAAGTTATGAGTCCGTTTACTCAAGACTTGTTTTACGGAGTTCTGACTTTTTTCTTGCTAGACATGGGGCTGGTTGCAGCCAGCAGAATTAAAGATTTGCAAGAAGCAGGAATTTTTCTGATCGGCTTTGCAATCCTAATTCCGATAGTCAACGCAGTAATTGCTTTGGTAATAGCCAAATTAATCGGAATGCCGCAGGGAGACACTTTGCTGTTTGCCGTGTTGTGCGCGAGTGCTTCTTATATAGCAGTACCAGCAGCCATGCGCCTAACTGTTCCCGAAGCGAATCCAAGTCTTTACATTTCAACGGCCTTAGCAGTGACATTTCCATTTAATATCATTGTTGGCATTCCCCTGTATCTATACGGAATCAATATGTTTTGGAGGTGAGATGATGGAGTCAGTCAAAAGAGTAGAAATCATAGCCCACTCAGTTGAACTCGGCAAGATTTTAGACGGTTTAGACAAAGCTGGCGTACCCGGTTATTCGGTGATTCGTGATGTCGCTGGAAAAAGCACTAGGGATCACGTTTCCCGTGATTCATCAATGACGGCGCTGGATAACATTTATGTGCTTGCTTTTTGTTCACCAGCTCAAGTTTCAGCAGTTGCAGAAAACATTAGACCAGTGCTCAATAAATTTGGTGGGTCGTGTTTTATTTCAGATGCGGTGGAATTGCTAATTACTAGATGCGTGGGGTAGTTATTAGTCATTAGTGATTGGTGATTATACCAATTCCCAAAAGTAGAGCTACATATAGATTGTACGCCAGATGTTTAGGGACACGGCAATGCCGTGTTCTTGCGCGTATCTGCGACTTTAATCCTAGGCTTCGGATTCCGACAGCCACCACGGGTGAGAATGCCCATCCGTTTTAGCTTTTCCATAAGTTTTTTATTATTACTTTAGCCGATTAAAAAAAGGCGATTTTGAAAATATTTTATGTCTATTATAGCACTTTTACAAGTTTATACTCATCAGGTATTAGCGATTAGTCAGCAGTCTTGTCAGGGTTAATTGCCCTTCCCAGCCGGGGCACTATTCAGAATTCTTAAGAGATAGAAAAGAATCAGTTGCAAAAATCCGTTAGCGTGGTAAATTCTAAGCCACAACAGGCGATCCTCTTCTAGGGCTTCGCTAACGCGCGATCGACTAACGAGATTTTCAAGAGGAGTTTAAACATGGCTGCATTAAAAGTTGGCATCAACGGATTTGGTCGCATAGGACGGCTAGTCATGCGTGCCGGCATCAAAAATCCCAACATCGAATTTGTCGGCATTAACGACTTAGTTTCGCCAGACAACCTGGCTTATCTTTTCAAATACGACTCCACCCACGGCATTTACGACGGCGAAGTTGAAAGCAAACCAGACGGGATTGTCGTTGACGGAAATTTTATCCCCTGTACAGCGATTAGAAACCCGGCAGAATTGCCTTGGGGTAAATCCGGCGCAGATTATGTTGTAGAATCTACCGGATTGTTTACAGATTTTGAAGGCGCATCAAAACACTTGACGGCGGGAGCAAAACGAGTAATACTTTCAGCACCGACAAAAGACCCGGAAAAAGTTCCAACTTTTTTAGTAGGCGTCAACCACCACAAATTTGACCCGGCAAAAGATACTGTTGTTTCCAATGCTAGCTGTACGACGAATTGTTTAGCACCAATTGCCAAAGTTATTAACGATAACTTCGGATTGGAAGAAGGTTTAATGACTACAGTTCACGCAATGACAGCTACTCAACCAACTGTAGACGGCCCCAGCCAAAAAGATTGGCGGGGAGGACGCGGTGCGGCTCAAAATATTATTCCATCTTCGACCGGTGCAGCGAAAGCTGTTACTTTGGTGTTGCCAGAATTGAAAGGAAAATTGACGGGAATGGCTTTGCGGGTGCCAACTCCCGACGTGTCTGTAGTTGACCTTACTTTCAAAACGGCGAAGGAAACTAGCTATAAAGAAATTTGCGAGGCCATGAAAAAAGCTTCGGAGGGCGAACTCAAAGACATTCTTGGATATACTGAGGATGCGGTGGTTTCGACAGATTTTCAGGGCGACGCGCGATCGAGCATTTTCGATGCAGGTGCGGGAATTGAACTGAATTCTAAGTTTTTCAAAGTTATTTCCTGGTACGACAACGAGTGGGGTTATTCTAGTCGCGTGATAGACTTAATGCTGTCGATGGCCGAGAAAGACGGAATTTTGAATAATTAATTTTTTGTGGGGTGACATTTTGGGCGGGCTCGCGTGTCCACCCCACAAATAAATTCCTATGATTTTTTGTGAACGGGCATCTTGCCCGTTTCTGACAATTATATAGCAATCTTCTTGGTAGTTAAAGCATTTTTAATTGCTGAAACAATTGGTTTCATCTTCCTTCTTTCCCAATGCCCAATGCCCAATGCCCAATGCCCAATGCCCCCTCCGTTCCTTTATATGTCTGAATTACCACCGCTGAATAACGAAACTATTTGGGCTATTCTCAATGAAGAAATCGACGATGCTGCCGTCAACCGGTTAGTTTGGCTGTATCTGGGCTACCGCTGGGATGCGGAGACTGGTAAGTGGAACAGTGCTGATGTTGCTAGGGAGTGGCGCGAAGATTATCCTGAACCGCCGGATTTTATCGATTCTAGGCCGGCGACGGTGAAATTGACGCGATCGACCCTTCCAGAAAACAAGCAGTTGCTGAAGGAAAAATTGGGGTTTAAGGGCTATAAGATTGGGGAATTCGGGCCGAGACAGACTCGCAGGGCGACGATGGCTAATTGGTTGATGGGTTTTATGGAGGCTGGGGCGTAGATGGAACTATATTTTTTGTTTAAAAGTGCGTCTGTTGGTAGGTGTAAAAATCGAGGGGTTGAATTTTTCGGCTGTAATCGAACTGCTGTAAGGGTTTGATGCCCCAATCCGGAACAAAAGGCAGACGCAATTGCTGAAACCTTTATCTAATAAGAGTTTCAAGGCACAAGTCAAAATGGGGTATTGACAGGCCGAGGCTGAAATGGTATTTTTAGTTGGTGCAGACGCAAACGAACCTTGAAAACTAAATACTGCAACGGTTTCAAATGCCAGCGGCCGGAAAACCCATAAAACCCTATTAGGGATTGAAACTACCAAATAAGCTATCTTGAATTGATTGGGAGAAGAAGGCAAGCCGGAAAACCCATAAAACCCTATTAGGGATTGAAACGTCTGAGAGTCGATCGAACCCCAGTAAACCCAAAGCTGGCCGGAAAACCCATAAAACCCTATTAGGGATTGAAACATTTTTGGATTATTGCCGTCAAGGCATCATGCTTGAGCCGGAAAACCCATAAAACCCTATTAGGGATTGAAACTTAATACCGGGTAGTCCGATCGCAGCGTACCCGGCCGGAAAACCCATAAAACCCTATTAGGGATTGAAACCAATACCAACATACCATACCTTTCTATAAGTAACGCCGGAAAACCCATAAAACCCTATTAGGGATTGAAACGGTGGAGATATCCAACGAAGCAAGCGAAGTAACGCCGGAAAACCCATAAAACCCTATTAGGGATTGAAACCGTTTCCGTAAAAAATCAAATCGTTTGGCTTGTTGTTCATAGCCGGAAAACCCATAAAACCCTATTAGGGATTGAAACCCACACATCTACTTGTGAGGTAATTCAATTATGAGCCGGAAAACCCATAAAACCCTATTAGGGATTGAAACCCTCAAGCCGAACCGAAAAAACCCGGAACACCTGGCCGGAAAACCCATAAAACCCTATTAGGGATTGAAACTCTGTAGCTTGAGCGCGTCGCCTGCATAGGCTAGGAAAGCCGGAAAACCCATAAAACCCTATTAGGGATTGAAACAAAAGGATCTGCGGGCCAAAATTCTCGTTTGAAGCCGGAAAACCCATAAAACCCTATTAGGGATTGAAACACAAAAAGTTGGTTTAACGAACTTGTCGCCCTCGGGCCGGAAAACCCATAAAACCCTATTAGGGATTGAAACAACCTAGATAGCCCCGTTGGTAAGAGAGGCTCCAAACAGCCGGAAAACCCATAAAACCCTATTAGGGATTGAAACGTAAATGAAAAAATCTACAAACCTACAACCACGGAAATGCCGGAAAACCCATAAAACCCTATTAGGGATTGAAACGTAAGTGGTTTCAATTTTGCGATCGAACTCTAGACGCCGGAAAACCCATAAAACCCTATTAGGGATTGAAACGAACTTCCGCTCCTGGCGTTGATTGAAACTTCCTCCGGCCGGAAAACCCATAAAACCCTATTAGGGATTGAAACCTGAGATTTTCATTGGTTGATAATTTCTAAGATTTTACTGAGCCGGAAAACCCATAAAACCCTATTAGGGATTGAAACGGTATTTCCTTTACGTGGTGCCATATCTATTAGCTACTGCCGGAAAACCCATAAAACCCTATTAGGGATTGAAACATCATATTCGGGGTCAAATTCTAGAAATTGGGTAAAAGGGCCGGAAAACCCATAAAACCCTATTAGGGATTGAAACCAAATCGTCGCAGACTTTATCGCCGTACAAACACTGCCGGAAAACCCATAAAACCCTATTAGGGATTGAAACTTGGACATTAACAAGTGCTTTAAGCCCGCGAAACGCCGGAAAACCCATAAAACCCTATTAGGGATTGAAACAAAAAAAAGTATGCGATCAATCGGAACGTAGTGCCGGAAAACCCATAAAACCCTATTAGGGATTGAAACAGGACAAGATGGGCGAACAATGCGGTGCTTTGTCGCCGGAAAACCCATAAAACCCTATTAGGGATTGAAACATAGTCTATCCGCCTTAATCTGACATAACGGGTAGCCGGAAAACCCATAAAACCCTATTAGGGATTGAAACAATCATTAGCAGCGGGCAAGTGACTGCATACCAGCGCCGGAAAACCCATAAAACCCTATTAGGGATTGAAACGCACGATATCAATCGGAAATTTCTGAGTCATCTGAAGCCGGAAAACCCATAAAACCCTATTAGGGATTGAAACTTTGTGGGCAACCACAATAATTCCGATATCACCTCGCGCCGGAAAACCCATAAAACCCTATTAGGGATTGAAACCTATTAAGGCTATCAAGAATAGCTTTATCACTTTGCGCCGGAAAACCCATAAAACCCTATTAGGGATTGAAACTGGTATTACGGATTGCTCGAAGTACCCTATTGGTGCCGGAAAACCCATAAAACCCTATTAGGGATTGAAACAATTCAGAATCGGTGAAGGTAGAATTAAATGAAAATCAATGCCGGAAAACCCATAAAACCCTATTAGGGATTGAAACGTATCACCGGGAATTCATACCCCGACAGCCAGCCAAGCCGGAAAACCCATAAAACCCTATTAGGGATTGAAACATCTGCAAGCGAGCTGCCTGCCTGTTCTTTGCAGAGCCGGAAAACCCATAAAACCCTATTAGGGATTGAAACCGTACATTCTGCAAACTCCAGTTGTAATTGACCGCCGGAAAACCCATAAAACCCTATTAGGGATTGAAACGCGCGGTACACTAGGCTATAATATAGAGAGACAAGGCCGGAAAACCCATAAAACCCTATTAGGGATTGAAACATATTCAATTTCCTTCGAGCCGCATTGTGGACAAAAGCCGGAAAACCCATAAAACCCTATTAGGGATTGAAACGAATTGTCCGTTGAATCCTCCCCCAGCCCCGACACCGCCATGCCGGAAAACCCATAAAACCCTATTAGGGATTGAAACGCTAGCATGACTACCTTTCTGTAAAGGAGTCGAGCCGGAAAACCCATAAAACCCTATTAGGGATTGAAACTGGGCCCTTCCACCCTTGACAAATCTGCATCCAGCCGGAAAACCCATAAAACCCTATTAGGGATTGAAACTCTAGCTGCTAGCTGGTGCGGTTCGGCCCCTGGCCGGAAAACCCATAAAACCCTATTAGGGATTGAAACAAAAGCAGCATCACCGCTGAAACACCTAATAACGCCGGAAAACCCATAAAACCCTATTAGGGATTGAAACGAAGTGTCTACAGTGCCGTCTACAGATTTGTCTAGCCGGAAAACCCATAAAACCCTATTAGGGATTGAAACTGAAGCTAAAGCCATTGGCTTTAAAGGCTTCCTTCATTGCTTGCCGGAAAACCCATAAAACCCTATTAGGGATTGAAACCAATAAAAATCTACAGAGTCCCCAAACCAAAACTCAGGGCCGGAAAACCCATAAAACCCTATTAGGGATTGAAACAAAAACTTTTGCAAGCTCAGAGTTTATTTTTAGAAATCTGGCCGGAAAACCCATAAAACCCTATTAGGGATTGAAACGAGAAGGATCAGCACAAATTCCATGAAGACAATTCATAGCCGGAAAACCCATAAAACCCTATTAGGGATTGAAACCTACGCTTTATAAAATTAGAGGTAAATTATGACGCCGGAAAACCCATAAAACCCTATTAGGGATTGAAACAGCTTGCTCTAAGGCGTATTTAAGCATCGCATAGGCCGGAAAACCCATAAAACCCTATTAGGGATTGAAACGTGATGGTTTAACTTCGGTGATTGAATCAGTCGTGCCGGAAAACCCATAAAACCCTATTAGGGATTGAAACCCAAATTTCGCGACGCGAAGCCTTGGAAAAACTAACGCCGGAAAACCCATAAAACCCTATTAGGGATTGAAACTTGCCTTATAATGATGTTAGTGGAAATAAATTGGCCGGAAAACCCATAAAACCCTATTAGGGATTGAAACCGATCGCCCGCCGATTGAATCCGATGCCTATCTTGGCCGGAAAACCCATAAAACCCTATTAGGGATTGAAACTACCATCAAGCCTTAAGTTAAGCTGGCATCTATCTGTGCCGGAAAACCCATAAAACCCTATTAGGGATTGAAACCCTCTTGAACCAACTTGATAGGGATGGGCTGGCTGCCGGAAAACCCATAAAACCCTATTAGGGATTGAAACATAATAACCACCATAATGAGTACTCCAACACAGATATCTAGCCGGAAAACCCATAAAACCCTATTAGGGATTGAAACCCAGAAGTAGACCCGAATAAAGACTACTATAAAGGCCGGAAAACCCATAAAACCCTATTAGGGATTGAAACAACTGTTTCTGCTTTTTTGCTAGACATAATATGCGCCGGAAAACCCATAAAACCCTATTAGGGATTGAAACATAAGCCGTTAACACTAAAAACGTCTTAAGTACGGTTCAGCCGGAAAACCCATAAAACCCTATTAGGGATTGAAACTCCTGCCGGGCTGGCCCCTTCTGCCTCTTCTTCCCGTGCGCCGGAAAACCCATAAAACCCTATTAGGGATTGAAACGGCGATCGCCTCCCAAGCATCCACTACCTCACGAGCGCGCCGGAAAACCCATAAAACCCTATTAGGGATTGAAACTAGCCAAAAATGCGGGTTAAGGATTCTCACTCGCGCCGGAAAACCCATAAAACCCTATTAGGGATTGAAACGAGCGAACTGCGGGCAATTCAATTAACCTTGGAGCGGGAAAACCCATAAAACCCTATTAGGGATTGAAACATTAAGGAGTGACAATGACAATCGAACAAATTCTGCCGGAAAACCCATAAAACCCTATTAGGGATTGAAACAAGTCGGGCAACAATCCTAACTACGATTTAGCTCGTGCCGGAAAACCCATAAAACCCTATTAGGGATTGAAACTTTCAACAAGCTCCTCAAGCGTTTAGGGTTTAAGCCGGAAAACCCATAAAACCCTATTAGGGATTGAAACACTACTTGGCGGCTAAGGGCACAGATACCCGCACCGCCGGAAAACCCATAAAACCCTATTAGGGATTGAAACGCACCGCTTTAACCCAGATGAGTAACGCCGGTATGCCGGAAAACCCATAAAACCCTATTAGGGATTGAAACCGATCGCAACCTCTGGTTCCTCCTCTATAATTTCCCGCCGGAAAACCCATAAAACCCTATTAGGGATTGAAACTACTTCGATCGATAACAAAGACAAGACGCAGTAACGCCGGAAAACCCATAAAACCCTATTAGGGATTGAAACACAGCTAGCCCTTGCAATGATGATATACACGTTGGCCGGAAAACCCATAAAACCCTATTAGGGATTGAAACTGCCAGCGGGTCTTCTTTGGCGGCGAAGTGGCGGGCGAGCCGGAAAACCCATAAAACCCTATTAGGGATTGAAACACTATGGGATAAATCAACACTGGGGCTACGATATGGCCGGAAAACCCATAAAACCCTATTAGGGATTGAAACGCTTTCCATTTGGACAAGCATGGTGATTTGTACCTAGCCGGAAAACCCATAAAACCCTATTAGGGATTGAAACTAGCAGTGGGAGTTTGAGAGATAACGGATGCCCCTAAGCCGGAAAACCCATAAAACCCTATTAGGGATTGAAACGAAGCTTTAAACGATCGCATTTCCGCACTCGAAACGCCGGAAAACCCATAAAACCCTATTAGGGATTGAAACCTCGATAAAAAAGTGTGGCTGGGTGCAGTTGTTCTGGCTCAGCGCCGGAAAACCCATAAAACCCTATTAGGGATTGAAACATCGGATTGCTTCGCACATAGTCGCCCGGTCTAGATACTGCCGGAAAACCCATAAAACCCTATTAGGGATTGAAACTATCAAAGTCAATGATATAACTGGCGGAGGTGAACAAGCCGGAAAACCCATAAAACCCTATTAGGGATTGAAACACAACCCCGCCCGGGAAATGATGTAAGCGGATCGAGCCGGAAAACCCATAAAACCCTATTAGGGATTGAAACTTGGACTTGCGAGAGTATTTATGTGGCTTGAAGCAAGCCGGAAAACCCATAAAACCCTATTAGGGATTGAAACTTGCACCTTACCCATTAATTCTTCTTTTTCTACGGCCGGAAAACCCATAAAACCCTATTAGGGATTGAAACTCTCGAATAGTTGCCTGGACAACCATCATTTTATTGCCGGAAAACCCATAAAACCCTATTAGGGATTGAAACGGGCCGATGAACGGCGTGGTCGATGCGCTTGACGCCGGAAAACCCATAAAACCCTATTAGGGATTGAAACGGGTCGATAACGCATCCGTTGGCATCGAGCAGCCAAGCCGGAAAACCCATAAAACCCTATTAGGGATTGAAACAGTGTCATTACACCGACGTTCAAATTCACGAACGGCAGCCGGAAAACCCATAAAACCCTATTAGGGATTGAAACTAGAATTAGACCAAGTAAAAGCTAGGATTGATGCTGGCCGGAAAACCCATAAAACCCTATTAGGGATTGAAACAAAGGTGATTGGTTGTGCTGACGGCAACAGCACATTTGCGCCGGAAAACCCATAAAACCCTATTAGGGATTGAAACCAGAATAGATATCACTGGTGCTTACGTCCAAACTTCCGAGCCGGAAAACCCATAAAACCCTATTAGGGATTGAAACGGAACCCACTTTGATGTTTGTACCCTTGGCATCCGAGCCGGAAAACCCATAAAACCCTATTAGGGATTGAAACCCATTCAAACATAAACTTAACTGACTGTCTCGCGTGTAGCCGGAAAACCCATAAAACCCTATTAGGGATTGAAACTGGATTGAACCCAAGAAGACGATTAACTACTGGCGGCCCTGCCGGAAAACCCATAAAACCCTATTAGGGATTGAAACTTTGGACTCGGCGGGGTGACTTACTTCGACGATATTGCCGGAAAACCCATAAAACCCTATTAGGGATTGAAACTTAAACGCAGTGGGTTGATTGTTTGTAACTGTACGCCGGAAAACCCATAAAACCCTATTAGGGATTGAAACCGCGGTATCAAATACGCCTGGAACATCCCGAACGAAACGCCGGAAAACCCATAAAACCCTATTAGGGATTGAAACGTGGTGGGAAAAGTTTAATAGCCAGCCAAAATCTAAGCCGGAAAACCCATATTTCCCTATTAGGGATTGAAACGGCAAATCCGTTGCTGTCGCAATTTGCACACCTAAGCCGGAAAACCCATATTTCCCTATCTAGGGCTTGAAACCTCGATCGCACTCTTCCTTTCTTTCTCTGCGTCCTCTGCGTCCTCTGCGGTTAATTAATTAAAATTAAGCCTTTTGAAAGTCAAAAAACACTAAAACCCGCCAATTCCAACCTCCTCACCCCCAACCCTGACATCGGGCTGTTCCGTGAAGTATCCTAGAGTCGGCACAAAACAACTGTGAGGAAAAACTTATGAAAACAACCACCATATCTCGCTTAACCAGCATTTCCCTAGCTACCCTAATGCTAGTAGGCGTTTCAGTAAATGCGATCGCCACGCCAGCCACCATCAAACCCGCCACCCAACTCGCCCAAGCTACGGCCAAAAAGCGCCTCGTCGTCATGGATTTCGACTACGGCACCACCAACAGCTATTACACTTCTTATCGGGGAGTCGGCGCCGCCAAAGGCATCAGCGAACTGCTAATCAACGAACTCGTCAACAATGGCACCTATACAATAGTCGATCGTAGCAAGCTCGAACAAGTGCTCAAACAGGAAAATCGCAGCGGTACAATGGATGCCGGCACCGCAGCCGAAATTGGCAAAAAACTAGGAGTTGACGCCGTACTCATCGGCACCATTACCAAGTTTAATATCGACAAACAATCCGGCGGCGGCAGTTTCATGGGAATCGGCGGCGGTTCGCAAAAAACCAAAGCTACCGTTCAAATAGACGTGCGGTTAATCGGTACAGCTTCAGGAGATATTCTTGCCACCGCCAAAGCAGTAGGAGAAGCCGATCAAAGCGATTCTAATATTTCTGTCAGAGGTATCAGCAGCAATTCTGGCAGCAGCAATGAAGACTCACTTTTGAGCGCGGCAGTTGACAAAGCGGTATCCCAAATGGTGACTAAACTGGCAGAAGTATCTAACAAATTAGGTTAGAAATTTTGAAACATTTTTAGACTTTAGATTGGTAATTGTTAACTCCCCAATCTAAAATCTAAAATTTTTTCAGATCCTTGACCTGCAATTGTACCTGTTAATATTAGTTTTGTTTAGGAATCTGCCTTTTCCTTTATACTGCAATACGGTTCACTTAACACTATTTATACCCCGGAGACCCCCCTCGCATCCCCCGAAAGCAAGGGGGAATTTGAGGGCATTCTTGTCCCCCGACCTAAGGGGGGTTAGGGGGTATCTGTCTTAAGTGAACCGTATTGCTTTATACTGAACTCTATCAATTTCGCTCAACATACTCAAGCATTAACAGTTTAATTAGCATTTGGATTTGAGTCAGCCTCAACGCACTTACCCTTTTGAGTTGGGTTTAAGGCTAGGTTAGACACTACTTTAGAAACGGCAGCTTGTTCTTGAATCCATCCAATTTCCCCCGCTTGCAGCTTGGCGCTTTCTACTTCAACTGTTGGCTTAACTGCCGGGGAAGGTGAGGGATTTGCCACAGCGGGAGATGGCTTCAGTGCAGGTTTTGAAACTGTAGAAAAATCTTTATTTGACTCGGGTTTGGGGGAGTTCGATCGCACTATTTCAGGAATCGAACAAACTTTCAATTCCAGCCAATTGCCTTGAGGCGTAAGCTGTTTGTTTGTCACCTGCAAAACACTGCCGGCTGGGACTGTTCCTTTGACAGTCAACTCACCCATTGCGACTCGCAAATCCAAGCGATCGCCCAATGCGCTCAATTCCCCAGCCACAGAACTTTTAATCTCTATAAACGAGCCTGTTTCTAAAGATTGGACCGGAGAAGGTACAGAGTTAACTGTTTTCTCCGGCGTGCTTCCAGCTTTAATTAAACCGCGTTTCCCGAAAATCGACTCCCCGGCAGTATCGATCGCGCGACCCACCGGAGGAATGAAAAAATAAGCAAATACACCCCCCAACCCTAATAAAAATAAAATTTTCAGCAGCAGCGAAAATGGGCTTTTGCTTTTGTCCGGCCGTAACAACTGCGTTTTTCCTTCAGAATCCCCCTCGCCAATGCTTGTGGGCCCATTCAAATCCGTTGGCATATCCTCACTGTCGGAAATTAGTTCGATCGGCGTATCTAAAGGTGCGACAGACAGTTCTGTAGCAGTATTACCGTCTTCCCTCAAATGCGCTTGACAGTGAATTAAAGCAACAGTGACGTTATCGTGACCGTTTCTAGTATTAGCAATCTCAATCAGTCGATCGCGCGCCTTAGCCAAACTAATGCTACCGTCGAGAATTGGCAAAATCTCCGCTTCCCAACATTCCTCAACCCGGTCTTTATCACTCAAACCGTCGGAACACAGCAGCAAAACGCAGTCTTCATCCACCGGAAAACGCTGCACGGTCGGGTGCAGAGTGTTGGACGAAGTAATCCCCAAAGCTTGAATCAGAGCTCCGGCGGCCACTTGTTCCAAAGCATCCCGGTAGAGAGAGTAGCCCAAACGCACCTCGCGGCAAGCCACATTATCATCGAGAGTAACTTGATAGCAGCCGGTGCGGGTAATCCAGTAAGCCCGACTGTCTCCGACGTGGGCGACGTAGAGCTCGTGAATGTGGGCTAAAGCCATAACTAGCGTAGTTCCCATCCGCTGGCGGCCTTGGCGGTGTTCGCTGTCGTTGCGACTGGCTATCTTGTCGTTAGCAGCACAAGCCGCCCGTTCCAGCTTGGAAGTCAGGCTCAACGGGTCCCAATTAGCCTGATGCAGGGGCATTTGCTGCAACTTGTCGCGCAGCACACCAATTGCTTCTTCCGAAGCGACTTCGCCGCCGTCTTGTCCACCGATACCGTCGCAGACGATCGCGCAAGCTTCCGCACCCGGGTTTCCTGCGAACAGCGTACCGCTGGGCGGATAGCAAGCATCTTCGTTGTGAGCCCGGGATCTGCCTACATCTGTGCCCGTGGCAATTTCAACGTGACGATCGTACAATCGGCCGCACTTTGCCAAAGCTTTATCCAACTGGCCCATCAGTTGTTCGCCGTGGCGCACTTGACCGGCAACCATTTGCTGGCAAAGTTGCCTCAAAAAATTGGCAATAGTTGGGTGAGCATCTTCGAGCCACTGCTGCCACAATTTGCCCAACTGCGACAAATGAGGCGGTTTGCGATCGGGCTGCAATTCCAAAAACCGCACCAATTGCCCTTCCACCCGCAGCAGTTCTGGAGTCAGCAGGGTCGAAGCCACGCCCTGAGCGATACAGGGCTGCCACAACTGGGCTATTTGCCACAGCCAATTGAGCTGGCGCATCGCTGCTGCTCCTTTCCAGGAATCAGCCAATTCCGGCATTAAAGATTCCGTCACCTTCAAAATCGGCCCGTTTTCCAGTAGCCAGATATCTCCCGATAGCCTGCTCATCTTGGACGATACCATGCCGTATACTTGAGGTACGTGCAACTGATAGGCAAACAGTCTCAGATAAGGAGTGACAACACTCGGAATCTCTTCGGGCAGTTCCGGCAAGTGTTCGGGTTGAGTATCGACCAGAAGTCGATCGCGCTTGACCAAGTAGCGACCAGCGATCAGATCGCCTGGCTTACACCCTTTGATCCCTTCACCTAAAGCCCATAAGTAGTGTTTTGCCACAGAGTTTTGCATAAGGGTTCCTGACGCCTTTGGGCAAGCGTGCTGATCTGAATTATTTTAGCGATTGAACCTCGACGGGTTGATACGTGGCGATTATTTGACACTCCCGCTTTCTCAACAGACGCAGATTCTTAAGACTTCGCAGTCCTAATATCCTGATTTTTCAGGTTCCCGGGCTCACCACGTTTCCACTGTTGTGTGCGTAGTGAGATCTGCTACACAAAACTTGGCTAAACTTATTTAAGTCTCACCATTCAATCGGGATTGCTCCTGAAGGGTCTGCTTCCTGCTTCACCCAAGGGAGTCGGCTCCTTCTTGTCCACAGGCGTTAATTCGGGTGTAGCCCACCCTAATCGAATTAATTTTAGTTGAATATTTTAGCCATGAGTCATCCAATATTTTCAACCAATTTAACGAAACGCGGACTCCCGTTCGACCTTTTTACAGGCTGGTCAGTTTTGACTTGCACGCTCGGTTTACTCTCCCAGATAATTAAGCCTTGGTTTTTGGCATCGCTCTAATTCTACCACCCACAAAGGTTAACCAGTCAAGTTAAGTATGACTAACTTTAGTAAACTTTTTTGCTATTTAGTCTAACTCCTGACAATATTTTAGGCGTTACTTTCCCCCAGTCTAGGGGTAGGTTTTAATGTCTTGTACTGACAGGAACAGTTTACCATTTTGTTGACGGCCGGTTGAATCTTGCTATGAGCTTTCAGGGTTAGACGATCGCGCGACACCCCAGTCATCGGCTTGAAATCCCGCTGTTTTCAGCATATTCCTGATAGCAGCAATTTCCGAAGAAATCGCAGCACTCAAGTGAATTGAGATTTTAGACTAACTATAATGGTAGGATGCTGGTACGTAGAAATCACCTGAGCCGGTAGGTATAAATAAATATCAATTCTCGGTTTTCTCGCGAAGGGTCATCTGTGCCTCGCGCCCTAGTTTCGCAAGAGAAGTTAAATTTAACCCTACCCAAAGATGGATACAAGCCCCCAGATTCATCTGTGGAATTAATCTCAAATCGATCAACTGACGGATGCCAGCCCCCCACAGGAGTCGTGGAGAGCAAAAAAAATTAGATATTAGTTCAAGCCCCCACATTCATCTGTGGAATGAATCTCAAATCTCAAATCTCAAATCTACTGACCGGCCTCTGCAAGCTGTTGAGTATTTAACCATGGCCCCACATGAACCCAGCGCCTTTTCCAAGAATTTGCCCGATCCGAAGCTACTGCCGGCCGTTGAAATAGACGAAATACTCACTAGCATTCAACAGTCTCACAGTTTTTATTATAAAGTGATGAATCTTGAGGTTTGGGCGCTGGTGGAAACCTTGGATGGCCTGTTTCCCGGCGCTTGGGGTCACTTTATGACCAACCGCCAACTTGCAGTTAAACAGTTTTTGGAACGCGATCGCGTTCCAAATTCTCCGGTTGATGCTGGGGAGGCGGGGGAGAAGTCCGATCGAAGTCGGAAGAAAGAAGAAGCCGGGAGTCAGGAGTCAGAAAAAAGCAGGAAGAAGCAGGAAGAAGAATAAAAGCAGATTTTCCCAATTCTCCCCATCTCCACCTTTTCTCTGTATCCACGTCTAAATCCCCCTCAATCCCCAAAGCGAGAGACGAAACAGAACCGTCTTTTCCCCCCGTACTCTCCTGATTAAGAGCAGTAGGAGGGATCGAAACTCAGCTACAAGCGACATTTATTATGGGTTTCAATCTTAACTTGACATAAATGCCGATCGCCCGTTAGCGAAGCCCTCGAAGAGGATCGCCCTTACAGGTGAATTTTGGCATCAACACGGGGAAGTCCCATGCTGTAGTTGACAGCGCGGCTGTTGAGGTTGTAGCTGATTTGGCCTTTTTGTAAGAACGATCGTACCAAGTGTTCCAACTCCGAACCGATACGGCGGAGGTTGTACTCGGTCAAATCTTCGCCCTCGTAGGCGTCTACGAGTTGGTCGAATTTGGCATATACCTGTTTGATTGACTCGTCATTCCAGTTAAGTTCGTTATCTGGGTCAATGTCGATCGTCAAAAGGTCGTTGCTGGGTACGAGTTCGTTATCTTCGAGGATGGCGGTGTATATGCGAATATGGCGGGTTGTTGACTTGAGCTGCATGAGTTCTTATGTGTAAAGATTTTTTGCTGAATTAATTGTAATGGCACAGAGATGCGCGGGGAGGGTGGGCGATCGTCAATTTCTCGGAATCCCGAAATATTTTAGTTGTTCGCCCGTCCAATTTTTGTAATATTCAGTTTTCTCTAAAGCATCGGAAGCTGGCTTCAGCTTAGAATTTACTTGAACCGTGAAGCCCGGATACGGCATCCTCCTAGTATGAAGCCCGTCAATATTAAAATCTTCTTCGGGATGGACGTGAAAAGCCAGCAAGCCCAACTCTGAAATCTGATTATTCAGTTTGTCTATCAATTCTTTAGTTTGTGGCGCAGTAATTGCGGTTTTTTCGGGATTAATTACTACCATTATTTCAAATTCCGAATTGTAAAATTCATAAATTGATTTCATTATGCTCGAATCTCCATCGAACTCAGTCAGCGCTGAAAATCGCTCGATTTTGAATAAAATTTGATTAGCCAAGCGTGCCTTCTTAGTGAAGGGACAAATCGGTAAATCGCTGAAAACTGGATGCGATAACTCGACAAACTCGGTCATCCATCTGAGGGTAGATTCTATAATTTCTGTGTGCGATTCATTCATCGACAATCTATGTATTTGATATTTCACACTCATCATACTCTATTTTTATGGCGAGGCTCACCCCACCATTCGTATCAATTTAAGACAGAAACCCATAATAAATGTCACTTATATCAAAGTCTCGATCCCCCTAAATCCCCCTTCTTAAGGGGGACTTTGAGTGCTTCCGGTTCCCCTTTTTTAAGGGGGGCTAGGGGGATCTCCTGGTCAAGAAAACACGCCCTACTCCTGCCATTTCTAAGGACTCAATTCGTTACTACAAAGATTAATTCATTCGTGAATTGTGCCATCTGGCATAATTGCGCCTGCGAGTTTTGCCGTTTCCAGATTGACCACGCCACTTAGATTCGCTCCCTTCAGGTTGGCTTTTTCTAGGTTTGTATTCTGCAAATTTGCCCCGCGCAAGTCTGCCAAAGTTAAGTCTGCTCCACTAAAATTGCCGTAACTAAGATTAGCTCCACAGAGATTTCCTTCACTTAATATTGCTCCGCTTAGATTACAGTGAAGACTTCCACCAACCAAATTAATTTTAGTTAGATTAGCACCACTAAAATTTGCAGAATCTGTTTGTGCACTTTTCAGATTCGCCCCGTGCAAGTCTGCCGCAATGAGGTTGGCGCTACTCAGAATTGCTCTGCTTAAGTTGGTGTTACTCAAATTAGCTTGCAGGAGGTTTGCACGATCCAAATTGGCATTACTTAGATTGGCACCGCTCAAGTTAGCTTGACTCAGGTTGACATAACTCAAGTCAACACCAGCTAGGTTGGCTCTTTGCAGTGAAGCATTAGAATCAATTAAGCAAGCACCTGCTTTAACAGGGTCAAAGCCTGTAGGGAAGATAGTCTCTGCGTTGTAAAGCGCTTGTTGAAGTTTTGCTCCCTCAAGATTTGCCCCTTCAAGCTTTGCATTTAATAGGTTAGTATTACTTAGGTTTGCATTACTCAAATTAGCTTTCATCAATTGTGAACTCCTCAAATTCAACCCAGTTAAGTTTGCTTTACTGAGGTTTGCCCTGCTGAAGTTTGTCCCCAATAACAAATGAACTTTACTGAGATTTACTCCACTCAGATTAGCTTCACTTAGGTTTGAATTAGACAGATTTACTTCACTTAAATTTGCATTGAGTAATTGTGTTTTACCTAAGTTGGCTGAGCTGAGATTGGCTTGGTGAAGGTTTGCATGACATAAATTTGCCTCACTCAGGTTAGAAAAGTATAAGTTTGTTTCAGAAAGTTCTGCACTGCTTAGATTAGCCCTACTAAAGTTGACCTGATTCAGGACTCTTCTGCTCAGATTTACTCCTGCTAGATTAACTCCAGTAAAATTTCGTTCTTTGTTATTATACCGTTGTAAAAATTCCTCAGCACTAATAGCTGGCTCCTGATTTTCTAGTGCAGAATCATCGATTTTTGCCTCTTCCTCAGATTCCACAGTATCCGCATTCACAGGAGTAGCAGGCGGCTGTTCTACCGCTTCGCTAGATACTGGAATCGGTGTCTCCTCGATCGCCTCTTCGCGCAATAACCGATCCACCCGATCGCTAAACCGCCTCACAACCTCAGCATCATCAAGCTTCTCACCAGCATTCGAGCTTTTCTCAACCGGATTTTCAACATAATACTTATCTACAAAACTTTGCAACCCAGCATTATATCCCTGTCCTAGCGCCTGAAATCTCCATTCGCCATTCTTCTTATACAAACGTCCAAATTCTAAAGCCGTTTCTTGGGAAAATATCTGATTTAAATTGTACCGAACCAATTCGCTAAGAGTTTCTCGGTTGTAAAGCCTGATAAAAGCATTTGTAACTTGACTAAAACTTTGATTTTTTTCCTGTCCCTCGTGAATAGTCACCACAAACACAATTTCCTGAATCGCCGAATTGATTTTACTCAAATCCACATAAACCGTCTCATCATCTCCCTCAATTTGTCCATTCCTGCTGTCTCCTGAATGCCGCACCGCACCGTCGGGGGAGGTCAGATTGTTGTAAAATACAAAATACTTTTCATCAGGAATCCGACCCTCCGCCGCTAACATAAAAACAGATGCGTCAATGTCGCAGTTTTGTGCTTTCTGGCTGACTTGCCAACCCAGGGCGATCGCAATTTTACTGAAATCAGAAGTTTCTTTAGAAAGATTGAACCTTTCACCCTTAGTTAATTCGATGCTCATTCCCTTACCTTAGAAATGCTATTCATTATCCCATCTATGTTAACCCGATCGCAAATTGGATTTTATCTCGAAGACATCGAAACCCCAATTGGTAGAACCGTCAATTTAACCCTTACCGGACTTATTCTCCTATCTTCGACCAACTTCATCGCCGAAACTTACCCGATTTCGGAAGCTGTTAGAATTAATTTACAAACTCTCGACACAGCCCTTTTAATCGTTTTTGCAGTTGAGTATTTATTGCGGCTGTGGTGTGCCGAAAATCGAGTTAAATTTATTTTTAGTTTTTTTTCAATTATTGATTTGCTGGCAATATTACCATTTTTGCTGGGATTTGTCAACGTTAGTTTTATCCGAATTTTTCGCTGGTTTAGAATTCTCCGACTCATCCGCTTTCTGGAATTAAAAATTTCTATTTTCCGCATCAGCAGCGAAGATGGGGTGATTTTTGCTCGGATTTTGTTTACTTTGCTGGCAATAATTTTTGTTTATTCTGGTTTGATTTATCAAGTCGAACATCCGGCAAATCCCGAAAGTTTTGGAACTTTTTTGGATGCTGTTTATTTCTCGGTTGTCACGATGACCACGGTGGGATTTGGCGATGTTACTCCGATTTCGGAATCCGGCCGTTTTTTGACTATTTTGATGATTTTGACGGGAATTGCTCTGATTCCTTGGCAATTGGGGGATTTGATTAAACACTTAGTTAAAAGTGCTAATCAAGTAGAAGCGGTTTGTAAAGGTTGCGGTTGGTCTGTACATGATGCTAATGCTAGATTTTGTAAAATGTGCGGCAGTCAATTAGATAATGGTTGACTGTTGACTGTTGACTGTTGACTGTTGACTGTTGACTGTTACAGCGTTTTCAGGTAGCGACACAGCATTGCCGTGTCCTGTACTTCATAAATCAGGAATAAACTGTAACTTCTTCCCTCTTCCCTCTTCCTTCTTCCTGAAATCCGTTACATCCGTTACAGAATCCGTTGCCGAACTTCCCTCTTCCTGAAATCCGTTACATCCGTTACATCCGTTGCATCCGTTACAGAATCCGTTGCCGAACTTCCTTCTTTAAGCTAAGGGTAACAAAATTTCAAATTCAGTGCCCCTGCCTAACTCCGATCGCATTCTGAATGCACCGCCGTGTTTGCCCGTCACTATTTGATAGCTAACTGCTAAACTGGTTTCTTTGAGGGCGCGTTTTTCGGTAGAGAATGATTCTATGATTTTTTTGTACTTGCTAGGTGACATTCCTTGCCCGTTATCTGATATGCAAATCGAAACCCAGCGAACATGAAGTTTGTCTAAATCCGGTGCAGGATCGGGACAGCAGACTTGAGTTGTGATTTCAATTTTAGGCTGGCGATCAAAGTCTTTGAGTCCTGCACCTTTAAATTCTTTCGCCAACTCTTGACCGACTGCTTCGTTAATTAATGTATTAATAGCATTGGTCAAGATATTCATAAATACTTGGTTTAGCTGGCCTGCATAGCACGGCACTGGCGGCAGGTAGCCGTAGTTTTTTACTACTTTGATTTCCCTAGTTAAACGACTTTTGAGTAGCAAAAGTATGCTGTCTATGTTGGCGTGCAAGTCTGTCGGTTTGGGATAAACATCGTCTATGTGGCAGAAGTTTTGCAAACTGCTTGCCAGCTTGCTCAAACGTTCGGCTCCAGATTTGATGCTGGCAACAGTTCGGAGGAAATCGTTTTGCAAAAAGTCATAGTCGATCTCTTCCTTGAGCCGTGCTATTTGCGGCGGGGGATCAGTACAGTATGCGTCGTAAACTGATAGCAACTCCATCAAGTTTTTGCTGTAGTCGCTGACGTAGGTTAAATTCCCCCAGATAAAGCCTACCGGATCTAAAATTTCGTGGGCTACTCCGTTGACTAAACGCCCTAAACTAGCCATTTTTTCGCTTTGAATCATTTGAGTTTGAGCTCTTTCGTAGCGGACTTGAGTTTCTATGCCACGAATTTGCCAGTAGGCGATGTTTAGCGCGTGAGGGTCTAAGAGGCGGTAAGATTGGGAGTCTATTTGGACGACGATTGGTTCTGACTGCAATTCGGGCGATCGACGCAGAGCTTGTGGAGCTGCTGCCAAAATGGTTGTACTCTCTGCGACTAATAATATTTCGACGCGAGCGTAACTGTAGAGAACTTTCAGCGGCAGGTGCAAAAAGAGCTCAGGGCCTTGGGGTTTGAGCAAATATTCCAGCAGTTGCCTGCGGGATATCATGCCAGCAAACTCTCCTGCTTCCATCAAGACCACTCCCGGCACTAGGGGATGCTGTTCAAACATTTCGGCAACTGCCACGGCCAAGCAGCTCGATTTAACCTGAAAGTCATACAGGGGCAAGTCCCAGAGGGTAGATTCTAGGGAAAGGTCTTGATGACTGCCTTCGGAGAGTGAAGGGCCAAGGAGTTTGGAACTGAATTTATTTGCCACTAGAACTTTTAGTTGCCGAAACGCTGGGAAAGTGAATTGAGAACCTACTACTAAGCTAGCCTATCACTTCACCGCAGGAGCGAACAACCGAGAATACTCTTGAGTTAATCTGTTGTGCCAACTATGGGCAGGAGAATTTCAAATTCAGTGTTCTTACCTGGTTGCGATCGCATTTTCAGTTGGCCGCCGTGCTTTTCTGTGACGATTTGATGGGAGATAGCCAGCCCCATACCGGTGCCTTTACCTGCTGGTTTAGTGGTAAAAAAGGTGTCAAATATCTGCTTGTGATTTTCTGGGGCAATGCCGGGGCCGTTATCGGCAATGCAAATTGCCACCCGCTTGCCGTCTTCGGTTTCTATGACTTTAGTGGTAATTTCGATTTGGGGCTGCCAGTTGTCCAGGCACTCGGTCTGTATTTCTCGATCGGCTGCGTACTCTGTCAGGGCGTCTAGAGCATTAACTAGCAAATTCAAAAACACCTGACTCAACTGACCTGAGTAGCCACTAACTAGCGGCAGTTCGCCGTAATTTTTAACCACTTCTATGCTGTTTTTAAAGCGGTTTTTCAAAATTAACAGCGTCATCTCCACGCATTCGTGAATGTCTGTCTCGGCTGGTTTTGTCTCGTCCATGTGAGAGAAGTGGTGCAGCCCGTTAACTATTTTTAGCAATTGCGAGGCTCCCAACTCCATCCCTTCTAAGGTGATCGGCAAATCTTCTTGTATAAAATCAAACTCAATTTCTTTTTTAAGGGCATCAATTCGGGGACAGGGTGCCGAATATTCTTCTTCATAAACCGACATGAGCTGAAGCAAGTGTTCAAAATAGGACAGCAGAAAAGTTAAATTTCCCCAAATACAGTTCAGCGGATTTCTGATTTCGTGGGCTACTTCTGCTACAATCCTCCCCAAACTAGCCATTTTTTCTGTTTGGATGAGTTTGGCTTGGGTTTGTTTGTGGAGTAACTTATTTGTTAATTGGTGAATTCTTGATTGAGCGACCATTAATTGGTGTACGTCTAACAGCTTGTAGGTCTGGGGGGCTATTTCCACTACTACGGGTTCGTAAATTAATTCTGCTGATCTGTAAAGACATTCCTGGGCGGCTTCTACTATTAACTTACTGGCGGGAAGTACGAGTTCCTCTGGCTTGGCAAACTTGTACAGTACCTCTATTGGCCGCTTGAAAAACATTTCTACTCCGTAGCGGCGGTTAACTTTTTCAAAAAATAGACGCCTGGATATGATGCCGACAAAATTACCCTCATTTGTCAAAATGACGCCGGGAAGCATGGAATTTTCTTCAAAAGCCTTGGCTACTTCTTTTGCCTGTTGAGTTAATTCAATTTGGCAGTTGGAGAGTGGCAGGTCTAGGAGAGTTGATTCTAAGGAGATGTTCCAAGTACAAAATTCAGGTATATGCAACACTGATAACTCCGAGCTAGTCTCACGCACAGCAAACATAGATGAAACCCCTGTTAAAAATTGTATTCATGAACAACTTAAGTTGCTATTAATTCGTAACGGGTAATTGGTAGCGGGTAGTTGCTAATTTGTGAAATTACAACAGCACCCGATGGGCAAACCCGATCGCACTAGCATTGTGTGCTAAAGATTTTGTTTCTAAATCAATATTAAACGATCTAAGCTTTTGTGGAACTTACGGAGTAGGCGCTTTAAACTTTTTACCATGATATACCTGCGATCGCGTGTTTTCCGAAAAATTTTAATATTTATAACGAATTATTGTGATAAGTTATACCATTTTTCCAGTGATAGAAGGGAATTGGAGAACCGCTCGCGGGTTATCAGTGAATATATTGGCATCCTTCGAGGGTTCGAGGATCGGGATTAGCCATCGTCCAGGGAGCTGCAGGCTCCAACTGTCAAGACTAGGGCCCAGGCCAAAATCTGCAGCTTGTACAGCAGAAGGAAGTTCGGCCACGGATTCGCTGTCTTGGGATGTAACCGAATGTAACGGATGGAAGGCTTGAGTTATGTAGGAGAGAAGGAATAAGCAATGTTCCGCAAGGGTTTGTGCAATTAAGAACGTTCTAACCGTATTGGCGGTTGCTATACCACTCAAAAGAAATGCAACTTTAGGCAACTTCCAACCTCGATGGTAGTCAGTTTTTTGCAATCTGCAATCTGCAATCTGCCATCTGCCATCTGCCATCTCAAATCGTCTTAGGGTTCCACCTCCGGCCAAAGGCGTTCTAGCTGATACCGCCAAGCGGCGAGAGTTTTTTCGCTAGACTCTCGCCCTAGTTCCATTTCACCCATCAATCCCTCTGCGTAGAAACGGTCTAAAGTCTGAAGGGTAGTTTCCACAGACTGTCCCTGCATCTTCGCAGCTTTGATGATTTGACGGAGGCGGCTTTCTATCAAACCGCCGAAAAAGTCAGACAAACCTCTCTCTTGCAAAGCCAGCAGTCTGGCGACGGCGGCTGAGAAATCGGCGGCCGCGAGTGTGGCACAACTGTGCTGAAATACTCCCCACAAAACGTTTTGATGTAAGGCGTAGCGAGTTTCGAGGGTGGTGTCAAAGTTAGCTTCTAGCAGTTTATCAAGAAATGGTTGAGCTTCCTGGGCATCGGCGATCGGCAGCAAAATCCGCAGCCAAGTCCCGTCTTCTGAAAGGAGGACTAATAGGCGAAAATTGGGGGTTTCTACTTGCCAAGAAGTGGCAGCAGGCATCTCCACACTGTCACCAAATAAGTCTTTAAGGGTATTGCTAATTTCTTCGGGAGTCATGCGAATTTTAGATTTTAGGTTTGAGGTTTTAGATGTGAAATTGCAGGCTGGCGAGTTGGTTTCAAAAGTTTGTAATATTTACCAGTATGGCTTAGTATTAACTCAATTTCAAATTTCAAATCTCAAATCTCAAATTTCAAATCAATTTAGTAAAAGTAGGGTGTGCACCGCGGACTTTTCAACGCTTGGTGTTTATGGGCGCACCTTAGCCTATTGATATTTACCAATATCGGTCAATCTAAAATCTAAAATCTAAAATCTAAAATCGATTTAGGGGAGCCAGCGGGGGTGATAGCCGGCAAAGGGAAGTTCTTCTGGCTGTAGTTTTGCGCGAGAAGCGTCTGCGGGTATTTCTACTAAGGGTAGCAGCCAGAGGCGGCTGGTGGCGATCGACTGTCCACTATCGTTGCGGGGCCTGTCTGCTGCTGAGGGATTTGCTGCTGTGACTGATTGGTCGAAAATTAATGCCAGCCCGTCGGGAGATAAACTGATTTGGGTATCTAATTGGTTGGGCAAAATCAGCAGCGGTTTGATGGTTCCTACCAAACGAGTACCCTCTTTTTTGAGGTCGATGGTGGCGATGAAAGGCTGTTCTTTGTAGCTTTCTGTTTTGAGGCGTTGGGCTAACAAACAGTAGAGACGCTGAACTTGGTTGTCTTGGTTTTTGCGGGGGTCGAAATAAACGCCCATAATGCTGCCGGGAATACGCAATATTTCTTGTTCTACACCTTGGTTATCTAAGATGAAAAGCGATCGAGTAAAGTCGCTGTTGTATTTAACATAGGCGGCGGCAGAGTTGTCGCGGGCCATGCCCAATACTTGTTCGTATTTTGGCAAAAATTCTACTGGGTCTGCTTCGGGTTTGAGGGGGACGATCGCTAATCCTTGTTTTTGAGATATTACCATCGATTTACTGTCGGGGCGAATCATAAAATCTCCGCCTTGTTCATTTTCCAAGGGTCTGGGCGGCTGTTTTTCTTCCAAAATCCAAGGACTGAAATCGCCGGGATTGCGGCGGTTGACGCGCTGGACAACTATGATTTTTCCGTCGGCTGAGAGGTCGAATTTGAGGTTTTGGTAATCTTTGGAGTCTAAGATTTTGTCGATTCTACCGGCTGGGTATTTTTGTTGAGTTCCTGATCCTGATTGGGGGTTGAGGCCGGTGGTGACTGTGAATAGTTCTTGATTGAGGGTGCCACGAGTACGGGCGATTGATCGATCTGTGGCGGAGAATAAAATGCGATCGCTGTCGGGATACGGTTTAAAATCGGTGACAACTAAGTCTTTGGGAGTCAGTGCTATCGGTTTCGATTCGCTGCTGGAGAGGTTGACTAGCATTAATCTGCTTTCTGTTTCGCCTTGGACACCGATGTAAGCAAAAGCTCGATCGCGGCTGCGAAACGAACTGCTAAACGGCTGCATTGGCGTTCCTTTATTTTGGTTGTTTTCTCCGAAATACTTGTCGGTTGCTCCGGCGAGTTTTACTGTGTAGGTAACGCCGTAGGGTGCTGGATCTTTGAGAGTGTAAGCCATGCGCCTTCCAGCCCAACTAAATTTACCGGGGAGGGGGGGTTCTAGCTTTAAGTTTTCCTCAACGCTGGACTGGTTCATCGGCCGAAAGAAGGTGAGGATAAAGCCGGTATCTTCGGCCCCGATTTGTTTGTTTTCCCAGGTGAATTCTCGCACTCTGGGTGCTGTGCGATCGCCGCTCAGCAGCAGCAGCCCTATTAAGAAGCTCAGCAATAGCATGAGGGCGATCGCCGTGCGGTCGATCGGCTGTTTGAATGGCAGAATAGCGAAGGGTGAAGGATTAATTTTTTTTTTGTTAAAAATACTCACAAATCTTTCTCTCCTATTTCTGCTGAAAATTAACTATAAAATTTTCCCTATTAAATTTTACAGTCCTAGACGCACTCCCGACCCTCAGAAACCTATTTTTTTTACCAGGGGAAAGGACTGCAACCCGTCTTTTGGTAAAAAACCCGATTTCTGAAAGTTGTGGTGCGTCCAGGACTGAATTAAACTCACGATCTTAAATCGGTGGAGTCTGTGGCACTTCCAACAGCATCAACCGATTTGAGATGTGAAATTTGAAATTTTAGCTTGTAGGGTGCCTCAGAGGTAAAAATTGCTCGTTCTAGAGAGGTTTTGACGACCGTAGAGCACCCTACAATTGTTGCAGTTGCGTCCTGGACTGTTTGAGATTTGAGATTTTTAATTTAATCTACAATCTCAAATCGCCAATTGTGCGATCGGTTCAGCGATAACGCTAGCACTTTACCCATCCTATTAATAATCACGACGACCTACTTAGATCCATTGCACGAATCCTTGACGATTGGTATGTGGGAACTATTATTAACCGCTGACAGTGTATAGGGCGATTCCAGTTCGGGATATAACTTAGAATATTTGCTATCGTAATGCCTGACCTCAAAATAGTTTAAATTTGACGGGTGAGGTTTATATATAGAGAAACATTCCAAAAGACAAAAAGTGGCTGCACTCTCTAAAGGCCCGACATTCACTACTTGATTTTTGAATAAACGACCTGAATTTATCCAGTGTTTCATCTGGTTTTTTGACAAACAGTAAAATGCTGAATGAGGATTGTTAAATTCAGCAAATTTTACACCTTCTATCTCTACACTAGATAGCTTATTTATTAGCAATGGGTGCGTTATCGTCAAATCAATATATCTCTTGGTTCCTTGATACATTTCATAACGATTTGGGTAAAGAATAGCATTCTCATACCCGCTTTCTCTGTTAAATTTTTCTAATTTTTCTATCGTGAAAGCATCGGATAAAATAATGTCATCTTCTATGAATAAAAACCAGTTAAATTCTTCTACTTTTTCGACGAATTCTTCCTGAAGCCTAAACTCTACAAACATCGGGTCGCATTCTGGCTCTTCTTGTATCTGAATGCACTTAATTTGATATTCAGGTAAATACGCTGTAACGTGCCTGTTCGGTAGAGTTTGGATCGCAATAGTCAGGTCGCAATGAGCAAAACTCGCCAACAGTCCATCTATTGTATGCCTGAGTCTTTCTATTTTTGCTGCCCCTTTTTCGGGATTTTCAGATTCTTCAACTGATGTAATGTGTGCGACAGCAGCAAAGATTTTGGGGCGTTCTTGGTCGGGCTGTTCGTTTTCTTTGAATAAATTTATGATGGTTTTTCTTTGATAAAACAGCATCATTTTAATATACCTAATGACCGCTCGCGATATTTCTTGTAACAAAGCAATTTGTAAAAAGATAAAGTGCATTACTTTTCTGTGTGGTGCATTTTCGGCTGACATACAGACAATCTCCTTTTTGTTTACTGAAACAGTTGATTGATCGGTACTAAATCCATCGGTGATATTTTATCGATAGGTAGCCCCCAACCCAGCAGATACATTCTAACGCACAGTATGCCTGCTAGTACCCCTAAGAACAGTGCTGTCAATTGGAGATCCTCCCAAAAACAAGTTAGCTTTTCTTTCCAAAGACCGTAGCTAGTTACTAAATAAGTAGGAATATCACCAACAGCTACAGCAATCACAGCACCTAAATTACCCAGAAAATGATATCCCACCGGGATGCCAATAGCGATACTCAAGAAAGTTACCAGATTGCCCATAGCTGCATATTGAGATTTGCCAACCGCTAACAAACAAGAACCCATCAAATTGTGGAGAGTAGTGTGCCAGATACCTAAAGCCAAGATTGGCATCATCCAAGATGCTGCCATATACTCTTTCCTGTACAGTGTTAAAACTAGCTGATCTCCAAAGCTCACAAAAATTGCTAAGCCTATGGCTAAAGGTATCAGAATTAAGTTGCGGTTTTTAATAATTTTGGCGCGCAATTCTTCCCGAGGCAACTCTGCTAGCATCGAAATAGAGGGGAAAATTACCCTACCTCCGAGGGCGATGATCACTTGGCGTGGCAGATCGCCGAGGGTAAAAGCGATGCCGTAAATGCCCAAGATTGTTAAAGTAAAGATTTTCCCTAGAACTAGGCGATCGGCTTGAGAGCACAGAAAAAATAACATCGTAGACAAAAATATCCATTTTCCATAAGAAAATATTTCTTTAGCGGCTTCTTTATCCCAAGCGAAGCGGTTTGACTGGCCGCGAATCAAAAAATGGCTCCATACTGACTCTATTATAGAGCTAGTCAAACCGCCGGCGATGATGGCCCAGATTGTGGGATTGAAAAAGGCCCAGACAATCATCACTGTAGTTGAAACTGCCTGTATGACCAACTCAAAAAGCACTACTTGCTTGACGCTCATTTTGCGTTCGAGAGTGGATACGGAAGTGGATTTGAACCCTCCTACTAAGGTATTTATACTTATACAGGGAAGCAACCACAGGAGACGGGGTTCTTCATAGAATTTAGCAACTGGCCAGGTGATTACAATTAAACACAACCAAACAAGTAAGCTGCGAAGAACTTGCATTGTCCAAGCGGTGTTGAAAAATTGAGGTTCGTCCCCGCGTTTGTTTTGAATGATGCTTGGGCCCAGACCTATGTCTGTGAATAGGTTGACGCCTGTGATGAAAACGTAGGCTAGACCCACCAGACCAAATAGTTCAGGCAAAAGCAGGCGGGTCAAAATTAGGTTGCTGCCAAATCGAATAATTTGACTGCTTCCATAGCTGGCGATCGTCCAGAATGCGCCTTTGATGGCTAATTTTTTTTCTGATGACATATACTCTCAACTTATTTCCTAATTATGAGTCTAGTTGCTGAATTTGCCGTTGGCAACTTCTACAGGATGCTGCAGCCATTTTTTTAGCTGACTTTACCGTATCTTGATTTTTCTAGGGAGGAAGGGCCCGACGCACATTTTACAATCAGAAAGATAAAATTTAATCTGCAAACGGCTCCACATCTAATAATCATAAGGGTTTTTTGGTTCGGGAATTGGTTTGAGGGAGGATGCTTGAATGATTAATTTGCGCTTACCTTGTAGTTCTTCTACGATTGTTTCTCCTTCTATTTCTAGCCAACTGTCTGGGGCAAAGGTGATGCGGCTTTGACCGATCGCTAATTTGACCGGCAACCCGATCGGATAGGCATCCGCCGCGCAGCAGGTAATGATAAAACGCCCGATCCACATATATTGTTCTGCTAGGTTAGGGGGATGAATTACAAATCCTTGAACCTTGACTTTTTGACTTCTGTATGTATCTGGCTCGGGGTTGAAATTTAACAGCCGCACCCATTCGACGAGCGATCGCTGTTCGGGTTTTGTAATATTGCGAAATTCTTGTGGTTGCAGTCTGGTGATGGGCAGGGATTCGGTGAGACCTCGTTCTAATGCTGTCTGGCTGGTAAATGTGCGTGGCGTTGTTAGTAAACCGATTAATGCGACGCTCAACATTAAGGTGCTGCCGATACTGGGGGGAAACAAAGTAACGTGTTCAATTTCTGTGATTCTGAGAGAGTTATTTGCTGTTGATATCCGCGATTGCTTTGTGGTGCGATCGACCTTTAAGAGTTCCCAAGTTTTTAAACTGCCAATAACCATTAAGCCGATTCCTCCTGCTAGAGTCAAGCCAAAGTAATTGGGGTGAATGAGAATGCTTAATTTCCCGGTAATCCAATATTTAAGAAGCAGTATTCCCCACGCTAAGATAGCTAGGGCGTCCAGCCAGGGGCTAATTTTTTTAATATTCATTTTTTAATAGTCATTGATAATTGGGAATTGAGACGTTGAAGGAAGAAGAAAAAAGGCAGAAGAAGAGGGAATAACGAAGAAGGAACAAAAAGAGGGAATAACGAAGAAGGAAGAGGGGAAAAATAGCTAGCCGTAGATCTGTGACCTCCGTGTCGTGAATCAAGGTATTTGAAAATAAAAATTTTCAAAGGGTATTAGTTGTCTGTTCTAGCTAAGTTATTAACCTAAATGCAAGTTGACAGCGAGGGTCATTAAAAAGGTTAACTGAGCAGCCAAGACAATTAAGTAAATTACGGCTCGACCTTTAAAAATAGAGAGCATTAAACCGATGCCTTTGAGGTCAATCATCGGGCCGAAAACGAGAAATGCTAACAGCGAACCGCTGGTAAATGTGGCGGCAAAAGACAGGGCAAAAAAGGCATCTACTGTAGAACAAATCGATACGACTGCGCCTAATAGCAGCATGGCGAGAATCGAGGAAACGGGGCCTTGGCCGAGGTTGAGAATTAGTTCGCGGGGTGCGCCAACTTGAATGATGGCGGCGATCGCACTTCCGATTACCAAAACTCCTCCCAATTCGCGCAACTCCTGTACCATAGTATCTAAAAGCAGGCGCAGACGCTCTTTAGAAACAGGGTGGAACATCGAGGAACGTTTCGAGGTTTTTTCTGTTTTGCCTGTTTGTAATGGCTTCCAGTCGTCTTGTAGCAAAGATTCGATCGGCACCGCCCCCCCCGGCTGACCGAGCATAAAAGTTCCCGACTGCAACAATAGCGGAGTGTTGTCTTGGGCGAGGTTTTTTTCGGAAAACTCTGGTTTTGGGAGGGGAATCGCGCGGGCTACAGAGGGTTGAAGCAGAGGCCGCAAGTCTTTTTGGGCGCTGAACACCCAGCCGATAATTGTGGCTATAGACAGAGAAAATACCACCCGCAAAACTACAATTTCTGGCTGATCCCGAAATGCCGTCCAAGTAGCCCAAATTACCACGGGGTTGATGGTGGGGGCCGCAAGCAAAAAGCCGATCGCGGCTGGTGCGGGCACTCCCTGCATCAGTAACCTGCGGGCAACGGGCACGTTACCGCACTCGCACACGGGAAACAAAAAGCCGATCGAACTACCCATCAAAGCCGCCAGCAGCGGGTTTCGCGGGATGCGGGATACGAGTTTGCGTTCGTCTACAAAGCCCAGCAGCAAACCTGAGAATAAGACTCCCAGCAGCAGAAAAGGTATTGCTTCTACTAACAAGCTGAGAAAAAGGGTAAAAGCATTGTTTAACTGATTCGTTAGGGCTGGTTGCATCGATCGCCTACTGGTAAATTGGTATTTAGTTTCACGTATTTGGCGGACTCCCTGTCGATCATACCTTCTGCACAGCACTAAATTTAAAATTCCGTTGAAACTTTTTGGCGATCGTCCTCAATGTTATAGCAACCATTAAAAGTTGCAGATTCCAGCACCGGACACGGCAATGTCGCTTCCCTAGCAATGCTCGGCTATAATCTCTATATTTCAACCTGAGAATAATACTCGTTAAAATTAATTTGATATTGTTCTGAAAGACCGGATAATTCTTAATTGTATTGGCGCGAATCATTGGACAAATTAACGAAAATTTAATTAATTAAAGTATCGCAAAATATGGCGTTTTATTAGTTTGTTGTAACAAAAAAATAATGAAAGTGGCAAGCTTGTTTAGACGGCGAGACTCTATGGGCAAACCTAGCGGGGTATTTGAGATTCGCGCAATTATGATTTTCCTGTATCATCAATTAATGATAGTTTTCACCAAAATTGGGTTATTGTTAACAACAGGTTAAGGTTTTAGCCCAAGGTTAACTAATAGTTAAATACTCCAAATAATAGTTAATACGCATCAAGCCGATATAAAATAAAGTCAGGCATAATCGCCAGAGCGCATCTATCTCGGTCATGCTCGAACTTGCCTAATACTTGGAGTGGTAAAATCCCATTTTCCACCATAAGTTTTTTGTGTAATTTAAAATGCTGTTTGCCAGAGGGATGTCGGCCAAAGCACTCAGCTACTCACCGACTGAGCTTTGGTAACTGAATGTCTGCTGGCAAATAAAAACCCTAAAAAGCGTGCTGATGAATTTATGTTAAATACTTCTTGCGTAGAAATACCAGTACAACCCGCGTCCGAAGCTGACTCTGGAGAACTTCGTTTAGACTCTACTCTCCAAGAATTATCGCTTTACGATTTTCAAGTAGAAGCTACGGATTTCGGGATGAAAATTTCCCAGATGTTAGAAACTAATCCGCTGTTACCGGGAGTCATTTTGACAAATCAAGGTAAATTTGTCGGCATGATTTCCCGGCGGAGATTTTTAGAATTTCTCAGCCGTCCTTTTGGAAGAGAATTATTTTTAAAACGACCTGTGAAGGCTTTATACCGCTTTGCTGAAATTGAGACTTTGATCTTTCCCAGCAATACTTTAATCGTGGATGCAGCCCGGAAGTCGCTGCAGCGCTCGAAAGAACTGCTTTACGAGCCGATTGTGGTTCAAGTGTCGCCCCAAACTTATACTTTGGTAGATGTACGCGAACTGTTAGTGGCCCAGTCAAACATTCACGAATTAGCGACAAAATTGCTGAGGCAGCAAACTCAATCTCAACTAATTCAAACCGAAAAATTGGCCAGTTTGGGGCAGATGGTAGCTGGAGTCGCTCACGAAATTAGAAACCCTGTCACCTGCATCAGCGGAAATCTCGGCTTTTTGTCTAACTACTCGAAAGACATCATGGAGTTGCTGTCGGCTTACGAGCAAATTGTCGGGCCTAGCGAAAAAATTCACGCACTCAAAGCAAACATAGAATTTGATTTTTTGCAAGAAGATTGGGTGGAAATTCTCAAAAGTATGAAGGTTTCATCAGAGAGACTGAGGGAACTTGTCACCAGCCTGCACACCTTTTCTCACATGGACGAAACTCACTTGAAAGAAGCTAACCTCCATGAATGTATTGACAGTACGCTGCTAATCATGAAAAACCGTCTTAAGTACGGGTTTAAAGTAGTTAAAAAGTATGGGGATTTGCCTTTGGTCAAGTGTTACTCTGGTCAGTTGAGTCAGGTATTTATGAATATCGTCAGCAATGCGATCGATGCTTTGGAAGAGGTAAAAGGAGAAATAGGTTTTGTACCTGCGATTACGATTGAAACTGAGCTAATAGACAGTTCTGACGGAGACTTCGTGAATTCGGAATTACTTCAAAATTATGTTTTGGGCGATGGCGTTCCGCCCCGCAAGCTACGACAAAATGCAAAACAGCTATCGTCCGCCAGCCAAAACGGCGACTTCTGCCCAGAAGCAGCGGAAAAAAATCAAAATAACGCTTGGATAGCCATCCGAATTGCCGATAACGGGCCGGGAATTCCGCCAGAAATTCAACGGCGGATTTTTGAGACATTTTTTACCACTAAACCTGCCGGGAAAGGTACCGGTTTGGGGTTGGCAATTACCCATCAAATTGTTACGGAAAAGCATAAAGGCAAGTTAAATTTGCATTCTACGCCCGGTACAGGTACTGAGTTTGAAATTTTGTTGCCATTGATTTGAAGGCTGTTCAGGATTAAGTAACGAAGTATTTTTGTAGAGTAATTACGCAACTGTCACATTCAATAAAGGTATGTTGTTGGGCTTGGGCGCTACTATATATAAGAGCCCTAAAGCGCAACAACGTACCTAAACAGATCCCTATGAGATTTTCGATAATGATTGAGAATTACTAAACTGACGCACTCTACGGGTGTCAACTCTTCCTTGTTGCTTGAGTCAACTGTCAACTGCCAACTGACAACTGCCAACTGACAACTGCCAACTGACAACTGTCAACTGTCAACTGTCAATTAAGCTCTTAGCTGAACTGGCATCACTAAGAATGTAGCATTGACTCCGCCCAAAGGTTGAAAAATTACAGGAGCAAGAGCACCGTTTAATTGCAGTTGAATTTCGGGAGACTGAGCTGTTTTCAAAATGTCAATTAAGTATTTCACGTTGAAAGCAATATCTATGCTATCTCCGGAAATCTGTGCCGGCATTGACTCTTTGCCGCAGCCGACATCTTTGGCATCTACCGACAAAGTAATTTCCTGATTTTCCTCGTCGATGCTGCATTTGAGGATATTATTTTTTTGGTCGGCAAAGACTGCTATTCTTTCGACTGCTGCTAAGAGCGATCGCCTTTCTAGAGTAATTTGCCGCTCAAAGGAGGGCGGAATTAACTGGCGGTATGCGGGATATTGCCCTTCTAAGGTGCGGGTTGTCAGCCGCTGGTCTGCCCATTCAAACACTACTTGACCGTGTTCAAAATGCAGGGTTACAGGTTCAGTCCACTGCCGCATCACCAGCATTCTTTCTACTTCCCGCAATGCTTTAGCGGGGACTGTTACCTCAAATTCTTCTTGGGTTTCTTCGCCTTCAGCTTTTTCATTGGCAGTTTGAACTACTGCCAATCTGTGGCCGTCTGTAGCTGCAAATTCCAAGCAATCTTGCAATACCTTTAAATGCACGCCTGCAAGTACCTGTTTTGCCTCGTCGGGGCTAGTAGCAAATAAAGTTCCTTTGAGTCCTTCTATCAAGGCTTCCGGTGGCAATTTGAGGATTGTTCCGGCTTCTATTGCAGGCAATTCTGGGAATTCTTCTGGGCCCATGCCTCTGACTTGGTAGCTGCCAGAACTGCAAGTGAGATATGCTACGGTGTCTCCGGCTTCGTCTTCTAAAGTAATCTCTCCATCTGGGAGTCTGGAAACAATATCGTTGAGCAATTTAGCGGGTATGGTAAAACTGCCGCCGCCGGTCACTTCTGCTGCAAAGCTGGTACGAATGCCTAAACTGAGATCGAAAGCTGTCAAGCTAACCCGCTGATTTTCCTCATCCGCTACTAAGAGCACGTTGGCTAGTACCGGATGTGTCGGGCGGGAGGGAACGGCCCGACTTACCAACGAGAGGTTGGCGTTGAGGTCACTTTGGGTGCAAACCAATTTCATGGGTGGAAGGTTAATTAACCGGATTTGAAACAGAAACAAATCGTATCACAGAAAGCTGATGACAGTTGACAGTTGACAGTTGACAGTTGACAGTTGGCAGTTGGCAGTTGGCAGTTGGCAGTTGTCAGTTGTCAGTTGAGAGTTTACCGAAGCAACCAGGAAGAGTTGGCAGTTGGCGGAACAGTTTTTTTTTATTGAATTATTTTTGTGCGATCGCCCTGTGGAAACTGTGGAAAAATAAAATAATTGCTTGCTGTGCTTGAGTTGTCGCTCATAAATGCCTGTGGAAAACTTGTGGAAAAGCTGGCTAAAGTCGATCGCCCTTCCATTTTTGTGCACAAAAATGGAAGGGCGATCGAGTAAAGTTTTCCACAAATGGAGGGCAAATTTTCCACAGGTTTTTCCACAGGCTAGCTGCTACGCATAGAGAGTGTCGGTTATGCGAGAGTTACCCCTTCGATGATTCGGATCTTGAAATCGCTGCATAGAGTCATTGGTGTGACAACTGACTGACAACTGACAACTGACTGACTGACAACTGACAACTGACTAATGACTTCTTCTCAACTTTTGCGGCTAATAACGTTAATTCGATCGCTCAACTGACGCAAAGTTTGGGCCAAATTCGGGTCAGTGTTCCGCAACTGAGCAATTTTGTCACAACTGTAAAGCACAGTTGTGTGATCTTTGCCGCCGAAAACTTCGCCAACTTTCGGCAAACTCAAACCAGTGTGCTGCCGAATTAAATACATCCCTATTTGACGGGCAAAGCTAATTTCTCGCCTGCGGGAAATGCCTTTCAAATCTTCAACAGAAACATCAAACGCCTCGGCCACAACTGCAATTACTGCATCGGGAGTCGCCTCTACGCTTTCAGTTTGCGGGTTCAAAACCGGGGTGATATTCTCCACGGTCATCGGCAAACCGGTAATTGAAAGATATGCTACCGCCCGAATCAAAGCTCCTTCTAATTCCCGAACGTTGGAAGTGTAACTAGAAGCAATATATTCAATGACATCTCGCGGCAGCCTCATATTTTCATATTCAGATTTTTTCTGCAAAATTGCCATCCGCGTTTCCAAGTCTGGCAATTGAATATCAGCAATTAATCCCATCGAAAATCGGGAACACAAGCGCTCTTGCAGACGGGGGATTTGCTGCGGCGGACGATCGGAAGCTAAAACTACTTGGTTTCCCGATTCGTGCAAAGTATTAAAAGTGTGAAAAAACTCTTCTTGAGTGTATTCTTTGCCTTCGATAAATTGAATGTCATCTATTAATAAAACATCGGCTGCGCGATAATGATCGCGGAAAGCTTGCATACTATCTTTGCGAATGGCTGCAATCAAATCGTTGGTAAATTTTTCAGTAGAAACGTAAAAAATTTTGGCGTTGGGGTCAATTTCTAAGCGGTAATGACCGATCGCCTGCATGAGATGAGTTTTGCCCAAACCGACGCCGCCGCACAAAAATAGGGGATTGAATTCTCGGCCCGGAGACTCGGCTACGGCGAGGGATGCTGCGTGGGCCATGCGGTTGTTGGAACCGACGACAAAGCGGGAAAATAGGTATTTTGGGTTTAAATGCGCTGGTTTAGGTGGGTGTAGCGAGTGGCTTTCGGGGCTATCAGCGATCGGGGATGCCCAAATCATGGCGGAGTCGTTGCTGCCACCTGTTTCATTTCCCCCGGCAATTGTCAAGTAAATGTCTACGGGATAGCCGAGAATTTCTTCGACTGCATCGGCAAGGATTTCTCTGTAATATTTTTGCAACCAATTGCGAGCAAAGGGGTTGGGGGCGCTGACGATCAAACAGTTATTTTCGAGTTGTTCGGCTGTAGCTGTTTTGATCCACGTCTCAAAGCTAGGTCTGCTCAGTTGTACCTGGAGACGTTCAAGTATCTGATTCCACAGACTTTCGAGGGTAATGTCCACTGCTTACCTTTGCCGATCGGCATTTAAAGAGATTGAATTTGTCTTCTCGAAAACTCAGTTTAATCGAATTGGCGATTTTGAAGGTTGATCGATCGATCAACAATGCTAAAGTTTAAGGGAGTCTGCCGTAGCTTGCGGGGCGGGACGCCATCGCCCAAAATTTTGCGGCAATGAGGCAAAAAACAGGTATCAGAGAGAAGCTCTAAACAAGTATTTATATTCGGCAGGAAAGCCTAAAAACATGGCTATGAAGAGTTCTACTGGCAAGTTTTGGAAGCAACCGGCAATTTACATATTGCTGCTGGCAACGGGAGCTGGGGCCGCCATGTTGGGCGATCGTCTGACGGTTTCTCAATTTCGTGCAAATTCTGGCGACTCGGGACAAAGGGCGCTGGAACCGAAATTGCAACTGCCTCCTAGTACAAAGGATCGAGTTAGCAAAGTCTTGCCGCCTGCTTCCTTGTCGGGCGACGGGGCTAATGTGAATTTTATTGTGGCTGCGGTGGCAAAAGTTGGCCCGGCAGTGGTTCGGATCGATGCTTCGCGCCGGGTGAAACCGGGAAATAGAGGGCTGTCGCCGGAAGATTTTTTTGGTGCAGATCCGAATTCGGGCGGCCGGGGCGGGATCGAACGCGGCACTGGTTCGGGTTTTGTCATTGGTGCCGACGGCGTGATTCTCACTAACGCTCACGTTGTAGAGGGAGCCGATACGGTAAATGTAACTCTCAAGGATGGCCGCAGCTTTCAGGGGCGGGTGTTGGGGGCGGATAAGGTGACGGATGTGGCTGTGGTGAAGATTGAGGCGAACGCTCTACCTGTGGTGGCGATCGGCAATTCGGATCAGCTGTTGTCTGGGGAATGGGCGATCGCGATCGGCAATCCTTTGGGTTTGGACAATTCCGTCACTGCGGGGATTATTAGCGCTACGGGGCGATCGAGCTCTGATGTGGGCGTGCCCGACAAGCGCATCGGTTTTATTCAAACAGACGCTGCAATCAATCCGGGGAATTCCGGCGGCCCGCTGCTGAATGCTTCGGGGGAAGTTATTGGGATGAATACGGCAATTATTCAAGGTGCTCAAGGATTGGGGTTTGCGATTCCGATTCAGGCGGCCCAACAGGTGGCGCAGGAACTGATTTCGACGGGGAAAGTCGAACACGCTTATTTGGGCATTGAAATGGCGACGCTGACTCCTGAAGTTAAGCAGCAAATTAACAGCAATGCTAATAGCAATCTGCGAGTTGCAGTCGATCGGGGTGTGGCGATTGTGAGCGTGGTTCCTAATTCTCCGGCGGCGGCGGCAGGTTTGCGGGCTGGAGATGTGATTCAAAAGCTTAACAATCAGCCGATTATTCAGTCGGAAGCTGTTCAGGATTTCGTGCAAAATGCGAAAGTTGGCGGTCTTTTGCAAATGGAGATTAATCGGAATGGACAAATAGTTAATTTGACTGTAAAACCGGGGAGTTTGCCGGTGCAAAAAATTCGATAGGAAGAAAGAAGGAAGATTAATTACCAATTCCTCATTACCCATTCCTTTCAGTTTTACCTCAAACGTAGTTAGAGACTGCTGTTTGACGATTAGGCCCAGATCCCCCCTAACCCCCCTTAAGAAGGGGGGGACAAGATTCTGATCAAAGTCCCCCTTCTTAAGGGGGATTTAGGGGGATCTGGCCTCGGATAAAAACGAGATTTTTTAATGCTTCCAGGCTTAACTTAACACCAATAACTAATTAATATGCCAGAAATCTTGCAAATTTCACAATTAGGAAATCCCGTATTACGCCAACCGTCGCAAGTTGTGGAGAATGTGAAGGACGATCGCATTCAACAGCTAATCGACAACCTGATTTTTACCGTACAACAGGCGAACGGAGTAGGGATTGCGGCCCCCCAAGCGGCGAAGGGCGATCGGCTGTTCATCGTCGCATCCCGCCCCAACCTGCGCTATCCCCAAGCGCCGAAGATGGAACCGACGGCGATGATTAATCCCCGGATTCTCGCTGTATCAACAGAGACGGTCAAAGACTGGGAAGGCTGTTTGAGCATTCCGGGGATTCGCGGGTTGGTGCCGAGAAGTAGGGCGATCGAGATAGAATACACCAGTAGAGACGGCAAACTCCACCGACAAGAATTGACCGACTTTGTAGCCCGTATTTTTCAACACGAACACGACCATTTAGATGGCATCGTGTTTTTAGACAGAGTGGAAAATACCCACGAACTGATGACAGAGGATGAGTACCAGCAGCAATTTGTCAAGCTCCTGTGATAATTGATATAATGGCGATCGGTAACTAAAATTGATTTTGTGAATAGGAGGGCGAATGTCTATCAATTTGGAAAAAGGCGGGAGAATCAATCTATCTAAAGAAGCACCAGGGCTGAAAAATGCCGGGATCGGTTTGGGATGGGATATAAATGCTACAGACACCGGCGGGGCCTTTGACTTAGATGCTTCCGTGTTTATGTTGGGGGCTACTGGCAAAATTCCCAGCGAAAAATACTTTGTTTTCTACAACAACAAAGAGTCGCCAGACGGTTCTGTAATACATCTGGGAGATAGCAGAACCGGAGAAGGAGTTGGCGATGATGAAACCGTTACAGTCGATTTAACAAAAATTGATCCGGCGGTGCAAGAAATTGTGTTTGTGGTAACAATCGACCAAGCTGAATCGAGAAGGCAAAACTTCGGTCAAGTGCGGAATGCTTTTATCAGGATTTACGATACCACTACTAACACAGAAGTCACGAAGTACGATTTGGATGAGGATTTTGGGAAGGAAACTGCGATGGAATTTGGCAGACTCTACAAGAAAGACGGCGAGTGGAGGTTCCAAGCCGTAGGACAAGGCTACAATTCAGGCTTGCAAAGCTTTGTAGACAAGTATGCCGGATAAAAGGTCGATATAAAACAATACGGTTCAGGTAAAGTCGATCCCCCCTAGCCCCCCTTAAAAAAGGGGGGGGCAAGAGAGTTCTCAAAGTCCCCCCCTTAAGGGGGATTTAGGGGAATCTCCGGGGAATAAACAGATCGGACGTACTGTTGAAACCGCCCGGTCTTTTTATCAATCCCATATTGCACGATAAACTTTACAAAATCACAAAACTATGGCTATCAACTTGACAAAAGGACAATCGATCGTTCTCAGCAAAAGCGAATTCGACTTATCCAGAGTGACAATGGCTTTGGGCTGGGATGTTGCACAAGCTAAAAAAGGTCTTTTCGGCAGAAGCAGCAGTGCTAATTTTGACTTAGATTCCTACGCTTTGCTGCTGGGGGAAAATGGCAAAATCAAGAACTACAAAGAGGATGTAATTTATTACTCTCATTTGGAGTCAAACGACAAAACAGTTGTTCACTCTGGCGACAATCTCACCGGGGCTGGAGATGGAGACGACGAACAAATATTTGTGAAACTGAGCTCATTGCCAGCAGAATATCACAAAATTATCTTGGGCGTAAATATTTACAATGGCAAAGAAAGAAAACAGCATTTTGGCATGGTAGAAAATGCTTACGTGAGGGCTGTAGATGCCGCCGGGAAAGAAATCGCTCGCTATCGCTTGTCAAATGATCCTTCCTATGAAGGCAAATTAAATATGTTGATGGGAGAAGTCTATCGAGAAGGTAGCGAGTGGAAATTTAAGGCTTTGGGAAATCCTTTAACTGAAGATATGAACGGTGTTGTCGGTTCATTTATGCGGTGATATGAAATTCGTTAGATTGAGGCTTGTAGGGGCGGGTTCAGCAACAAAATTTGCCAATAATTGATAACCTAAATAAACCCGCCCTCGCCTAACCAGCAATCTAAATGCACAATTTCCCCACGCAGAACTGTAGGGGCGGGTTCACCACCAATATTAGCCAATAATTGACAAACTAAATAAACCCGCCCCCACCCAACCAGCAATCTAAATGCACAATTTGAGCGTTCAATAAAAATCAATGTTGATGTGAATTGTTTGTTGTGGGGGGGGCGGGTTTATCTAGATTGTTTGTGGGAATCAAATGTTATTGGTGAACCCGACCCTACAAGATTTTACTAATCTTTGACAGGCCGCATTGTCGGGAACATCACGGCATCTCGGATGCTTTGAGTGTTAGTTAAAAGCATTACCAATCTGTCTACGCCGATGCCCATTCCCGCACAATTCGGCATTCCCAAAGATAGCGCTTGGATGAAATCTTCATCCATTGGATGCGCTTCGTCATCTCCTGCATTCTTCTGTGCTAATTGTTCTTCAAACCGCTTTCTTTGCTCTTTCGGATCGTTCAATTCTGAGAATCCGTTCGAGTATTCTGTGCCGTTGATAAATAGCTCGAAACGCTCGACAAATCCGGGTTTGCTGCGGTGTCCTTTGGCTAAGGGACTAACTTCGACAGGATAGTCGATGATGAATGTAGGTTGAATTAGTTTGGGAACAACTAATTTGTCAAAAACTGCGTAGAGCACGTAGCCTAAACTCTGTTGTTCTAACTTGGAAAGGTGCATTTCTAGCTTGGTTGCAGAGGCGATCGCACTTTCGAGATCCAAACTGTCAAAATCCAGCCCAAACTCGTCTCTGACAGCTTCTACCATCGTTTTCACTTGCCAGTGTTTGCCACTGAAACCGGGATATTTTTCGCTGTAGTCGAACTTGCGTTCTAAACTAATCGTTTCCCCCTGATTTTCAATTTCTTTGACATCCCCAAAGACAGCAGCCGCTGCGAAACACATTATATCTTCGACAACTCCTAAGATGTCGAACACATCTGCATAAGCTTGGTAAACTTCTAAAGACGTAAACTCTGGATTGTGTGTGCTATCAATGCCCTCATTCCTAAAGGCTTTTCCTAGTTCAAATACTCGCTCAAAACCGCCGCAAATTGCCCTTTTTAAGAACAGTTCCGGTGCAACTCGCAAATACAAATCCATCTCCAAAGCATTATGATGCGTGATAAATGGCTTAGCAGCAGCACCGCCATAAATTGCTTGCAATGTCGGTGTTTCTATTTCATAAAAATCGGCTTTCCAGAGATAGGAACGGATGCTTTGGACGATGCGGCTACGCAGCATGAAACGGTTGAGCGCATCTTGGTTGCTAGCTAAATCCATTTCGCGGTGGCGACGGCATACTTCGGGGTCATTAACTCCGTAATAAGCATCGGGAAATTGCATCGTAGCTTTTGATAAAAGCGTGAATTCCCGCACTAAAATAGAAAGTTCTCCCCTGGGCGTGCGGCAGCCGATACCTTCTACGCCGACAAAATCGCCGACATCAAGCAATTTTTTAATTTGGTCAAAGCTCAAACCGACTTCGCCGGTGACGATTGCTTTCTCGATTTTGAGTTGAATTTTGTCTGTAGCGTCTTTTAAATCGATGAAACCAATTTTGCCGCTGTCTCGCTTGGAAATAATCCGGCCGGCTAATCGCAGGGAAATTTCTTCGGAGTCGCTTTGTCCGTTTTCGAGTTCTTTTCCTGGCTGACTAAATATTTCGCGAACTTGTTGGGCTGTGTGCGATCGCGCGTAAGATTGGCTAGGATACGGTTCTATGCCTTGCGATCGCAGTTCGTCTACTTTTTGACTGCGGACTTCGGCTTCACTCAGAGTCATTACTTATTGCCTGATTAAAATTACCAATATCTTACATCTTGCACTATTCTCGGGCTGGCTCGCCAGCCCACCCCACCAGAAAATTCACTTGGGGTGGGACAGGCATCTTGCCTGTTCGTGACCAAGCTGCAAAATGTGAGAAACACTAGACTTTATCATAACTGGGCAACACAGACGAATTTTTCAAACAACCAAGATACATTGCGAGCGTCGAGCCGACCTTGACTGTCAACTAAAATCTGTCAACTGCTAACTGTCAACTGTCAACTGCTAACTGTCAACTGTCAACTGTCAACTGTCAACTGCCAACTGTCAAAGCGGGCGAAACATTAAAAAATTAAGTTGTATGTCGATCGCAACAGGTGAGATGATATGTAGTGCAGCCTCACGGCAGTTCCACAGAAACTGAACAGCAGAGAAGCGGGCGATCGAACTCGACTCATCGCACCTCTGCCAGAATCGACCACACACACTCTTAGATATAAAAACCAGAATTATGGCTGTTGCAACTCAATCACAGACTGAAGAACTCTGCATCAACTCTATCCGCTTTCTCGCCATCGATGCGGTAGAAAAAGCAAAATCAGGACACCCGGGACTGCCGATGGGCGCTGCCCCTATGGCCTTCGTGCTGTGGGATCGCTTCATGCGGTTCAACCCCAAAAACCCCAAGTGGTTCAATCGCGATCGCTTCGTCCTCTCCGCCGGCCACGGCTGTATGCTACAGTACGCCCTCATGTACTTGGCAGGCTACGATAGCGTCAGCCTCGACGACATCAAGCAATTTCGTCAGTGGGAATCCAAAACCCCCGGACACCCGGAAAACTTTGTTACCGAAGGCATAGAAGTTACCACAGGCCCCCTGGGACAAGGCATTGCTAACGCCGTCGGTTTGGCAATGGCAGAAGCTCACCTCGCTGCCAAATTTAACAAGCCCGACCACACGATTGTTGACCACTACACCTATGTCATCATGGGTGACGGCTGCCACATGGAAGGCATTTCTGGCGAAGCTTGTTCTTTGGCTGGACACCTCGGACTCGGCAAATTAATTGCCCTCTACGATGACAATCACATTTCCATTGAAGGCGACACTAACTTGGCCTTTACTGAAGATGTCGGCAAGCGTTTTGAAGCTTACAACTGGCACGTCATTACAGTAGATAATACTGCTCTAGACCACGATACTAATCTAGCAGCAGTTCACAAAGCTATTGCAGAAGCGAAAAAAGTCACGGACAAACCGTCCATGATTAAAGTCCGCACCATCATTGGTTACGGTTCTCCTAACAAGCGGAATTCCTACAGCGCTCACGGTGCTGCTTTGGGTAGCGATGAAGTCCAAGCAACTCGCGATTTCTTGAAGTGGGAATACGCACCGTTTGAGATTCCTAATGATGCTTTGTCACACTTCCGCAAAGCAGTCGATCGCGGTGCTGCATCCGAGCAAGAATGGAATAAAACTTTTGCAGATTATAAAGCAAAATATCCCGCAGAAGCAGCAGAATATGAGCGCACGGTTGCTGGCAAACTTCCCGAAGGTTGGGATAAAGTTCTCCCGACTTACAAGGTAGAAGATAAGGCTGATTCGACTCGGAATCATTCTGGCAAATGTTTGAATGCTTTGGCTGCTGTCCTACCTGAATTGATCGGCGGTTCGGCTGACTTGGCATCTTCTAACATGACTCTGCTTAAGGGTGAAAAAGATTTTCAAAAAGGTCAATACGAAGGACGCAACCTGCGCTTTGGCGTGCGGGAACACGCTATGGGCGCGATCGCCAATGGTCTGCTACTCCACGGCGGTTTGATTCCTTACTGCGCCACATTCTTAGTATTTGCCGACTATATGCGCGGTGCAATTCGCCTCTCCGCACTCTCGGAAGCTGGAGTCATCTATGTCATGACTCACGACTCCGTAGCTTTGGGCGAAGATGGCCCCACTCACCAACCAGTCGAAACCATCGCTTCCCTGCGCGCCATCCCCAATTTGTTGGTGATGCGCCCTGCGGATGGAAACGAAACATCCGGTGCTTATAAAGTGGCAGTAGAAAGCCCCAAACGCCCCACATTAATGGCTTTGTCCCGTCAAAACTTGCCGAATTTGGCCGGAAGCTCGATCGAAGGAACAGCCAAAGGCGCTTACACTTTGTCCGACGATGGCGGCACTCCCGACATCATTTTGATCGGCACCGGTGGCGAAACATACCTCTGCGTTGATGCCGCTGAAAAATTGCGCGCAGCCGGCAAAAAAGTCCGCGTCGTTTCGATGCCTTGCTGGGAATTGTTCGACTTGCAAGATGCCGCTTACCGCGAATCTGTACTCCCGAAAGCTGTTACCAAGCGGTTAGCAGTTGAAGCGGCTTCTAGCTTCGGCTGGGGACGTTATTTGGGCTCCGAAGGCGACAGCATCAGTATCGATACATTCGGCGCTTCTGCACCGGGCCCAGTTGTTCTAGAAAAGTTTGGCTACACCGTTGATAATGTGTTAGCTAAGGCTAAGGCGCTGTTGGGTTAATCAATAGCAACAGCATAATTTGTGGTGGGGCGGGCTTTGGGCTCGCCCCATTTTTTATAGAAGGAGGAAGAAGTTCGGCAACGGATTCGCTCGACGGATGTAACAGATGTAACAGATGGATGGAAGAAGGCTTGAGGATCTCGAATTAAATAATTTACACAACGTTTGTGGGATGGGCGTCCCGCCCGCCCTTTCTGGACGGGCGGGACGCCCATCCCACAAGAACTATCACGCATTGTAAGTTATTTAATTCTCATTCCTTAGTTATCGTCGCGAGAGAAGGCTTTAGTTATCTAGAAGATAAGGAAGAAGGAAGGAAAAGCTAAAATCTAAAATCTAAAATCGGAATATTGGGTTTCACTTCGGTCTACCCAGCCTAGAGCTCGCTACAGCTCGCGAATCATTGAGAATTGCTATATTAAGAGTTACGGAAGAAAAACCAGTTTCTACGACAATATTCGGTTTGGCAACGAGGCATCTAACCAGAAACCGGGTTTTTAGCCCCCGGTGCGTTCAAGACTGTATCTTTCAAAAATTTGAGATAGGTTATAAGTCATTGGGTTAAATTACCAATTACCAATTCCCGCTTACCAATTCCCGCTTACCAATTACCAATTACCAATTACCAATTCTCGATTACCCATTCCATTTATGATGATTTGGAAATTTTTAAATCACCTGTTATTCACCGGGAATTATATTCCTCAAGGCTACTGTTACCTTTGGCAGCGAGAGCTAGTCGCGCTCCACATAGTGTCAGACTCTATAATTGCCCTGGCCTACTATTCAATACCCCTATCCCTAATTTATTTTATCGGTCAGCGAAAAGACTTGCCCTTCCGTAACATCTTTTGGCTGCTTGCAGCCTTTATTATCTCTTGTGGCACTACTCATATAATGGAAGTTTGGACGCTTTGGCATCCTGTTTATTGGGTTTCTGGCAGTCTGAAAATTATTACCGCCGCGATTTCTGCCTACACCGCTTTTGCATTAATTCCTTTAGTTCCCCAAGCCTTAACTCTCCTCAGTCCAACTCAATTAGGGATGCTCGATTCAATACTGCAAAAAGAAATCCTTGAACGCCGAGAAACGGAAGCTCGCTATCAAACTTTAACTGAAGCTTCGCCGGTGGGAATATTTTATGCAGATGCTGTTGGAGACTGCTTGTATGTCAACGAGCGCTGGTGTCAAATTTCGGGAATTACCTGCAATGAAGCTTTGGGCAAAGGGTGGTTGCAAGGCATTCATCCAGACGACCGCGATCGGGTTTTTACGGAATGGTATAGCCCCGCGCCGGAGAAATTGCCGTTTAAATCTGAGTACCGCTTTCAAGGCATTAATCAAACTCAAATCTGTTGGGTATTCGGTCAAGCTGTCGGTCAAATCGGAGAAAATGGGGAGGTTAAAAGTTATGTGTGTACTATTACTGATATTACAGAGCGCAAGCAGGTAGAAGAGGAAAATCGACGGCTCAATGAAACTCTGGAGCATCGAGTTGCTGAGCGCACTGCTCAAATTGAAGTTTCTAACCACAAATTGCAAAAAGAAATAGCCTACCGCGAAAAAATTGCGATCACTTTGTTGGAATTGACGCAACTGCAAAATGCAATTCTTAATAGCGCTAAATACACAATTATTTCTACAGAACCCGACGGTACAATTAAAACATTTAATCGGGCGGCAGAGCAACTTTTAGGTTATTGGCTAGAAGAAGTGGTCGGGAAAGTCACGGTAGAAATAATTCACGATCCTCTGGAGGTCGCTAAAAGAGCTGAAGTTCTTTCTCAAGAATTGGGAGTGAAAATAGAGCCTGGAATTGAAGCCTTTGTTGCCTTGCCGCGCCGGGAAATCGCTGACGAAAATGAATGGACTTACATTCGCAAAGATGGTTCGCGGTTTCCGGTACTGCTGTCGGTGACTGCCTTATTTGACAGCAACGGAAATATTAACGGTTTTTTGGGTATCGGCCAGGAGATTAGCGATCGCAAACAAGCTGAAAAAGAGCTGCGCGACCTCACTAATGCCTTGCAAAATGCGGTGGAAGGGATTTCGCGGCTGGACATTGATGGACGCTACATGAAGGTTAACCGAGCTTACGCTCATAAATGCGGTTACGAACCGAAAGAAATGCTTGGCATGAAATGGCAGTACACCGTACATCCGAGCGATGTTGAGATGATGCTCTCAGCTTATCAGGAAATGCTAATTTCTGGCCAAGTAGAAGTTGAAGCTAGAGGCGTGCGGAAAAATGGGTCGTTTTTTTACAAGCAATTAACGATGGTAAAAGCTTGCGACGCACAAGGGATATTTAACGGCCACCACTGTTTTATGAAAGATATCACTGAGCGCAAACTAACGGAAACAGCTTTGCTGGAAAGCGAATTTAAGTACAGGCAAATAGTTGAATTAGCAGAAGAAGGTATTTGGGTAATTGACAGCAATGCCCTCACGACTTACGTGAACCACGCAATGGCGCGAATGCTCGGCTATAGTGAATTAGAAATGTTCGGGCGGTCGATTTTTGATTTTATGGACGAACAGCAAAAACCACAAGCTCTTGATAATTTCCAGCGGCGCAAGCAAGGTATTGGTGAACAACACGAATTTAAATTCCAAAGCAAGGACGGCAAAGATATTTGGACTGATATGTCTACCAGTCCAGTCATGGACTCTCAGGGTAATCTGCTATCTTGTTGCGCCTTGGTTTACAACATTACAGCCCGCAAAGAAGCAGAGCAGCAAATGCTGCAACTTACAGAAGATTTGAAGCGTTCCAACGAGGAATTAGAACAATTTGCTTATGTGGCTTCCCACGATTTGCAAGAACCGCTCCGAGCCATTACCAGTTACACTCAATTGCTGGCCCAGCGCTATCAAGGAAATTTGGACGATCGCGCAGATAAGTATATTAATTATATTGTCGATGGCGCCACCAGAATGCAGCAGTTAATTAACGATTTGTTGGCGTATTCGCGCCTGGGAACCAGGGGTCAGGAGTTTGAGCCGGCAGACTGCAAGGCTGCTGTGCAGCAAAGTTTGTGTAATTTGCAAATTGCCATCGCCGAAAAGAAAGCTGTCATCACCTGCGACGCGATGCCAACCGTGATGGCGGATGAATTTCAACTGGTGCAATTATTCCAAAATTTGCTCGCCAACAGCATCAAATTTTGCCGCCAAGATATCCCCTTGATTCATATCGCTGCCCGCAGGCAAGAGAGCGAATGGGTGTTCAGTGTCCGCGATAACGGCATTGGCATCGATCCGCAGTATGCCGATCGCATTTTCATCATTTTTCAACGCCTGCACGGACGCCGCCAATATTCCGGCACAGGCATAGGTTTGGCAATATGCAAGCGAATTGTAGAACGCCACGGCGGGCGTATCTGGGTGGAATCTCAGGAGGGAAAAGGAGCGACTTTTTACTTCACTATTCCTATAATTAGTACATGAAGCCTCAAATTTCAATTTTTTTTATTATAATCAAAAGGATACGCCGGTTATGAGCGATCGAAGCACTGTTAGACCCGTAGAGATTCTGCTGATTGAGGATTCTCCCAGCGATGCCGATTTGGCAATAGAAGCCCTGGGTCAGGGTAAAATATTGAATAACTTGCATTTTGTGGAGGATGGAGTCGAAGCAATCAAGTTTTTGCGCCGCAAAGAACCCTATCTCAGCGTACCCCGTCCCGATTTGATTTTGCTCGATTTGCATCTGCCGAAAAAAAGCGGTATTGAAGTGCTAGAAGAAATTAAAAGTGACTCAATTTTAAAAATAATTCCCGTAGTAATTCTCAGCACTTCAGCAGCCCCAGAGGATATTCTTATGTCCTACTCGTTGCACGCCAACTGTTACATTACTAAGCCCGTAGACTTCGTACAATTTACTAAAGTAGTCAGGTTAATTGAGGAATTCTGGCTCGCAGTCGTCGAACTTCCTGTAAATTAAACGAACAGATGCTTTGCTTATGAGCGCTATAAAATTTTTTAACCTATGGAAATTCTGCTGGTGGATGATTTGCTCAGCGATGCTGAATGGACTTTATAAAAGCTGGCGACAAGCCAATTTTTAACGATTTGCAAATAGTATAAGATATGGTATAAATAATTTTATTGAATAAAGCAGGCTTTTCTGTTCGCATTATCATCCCAATTTAATTATGCTTAACTGGATCTTGTCTCAAAAAAAACGGTTGAAAATATTGATATAAATCTACTCGGCACTAAAGTTAAAAATGTTTCCGGTGGTAATTATGACAACCTCAGCAGCCGATGAAGAGATGCTCAAGTTTTATGCCCTGTCAGCCCGGTGCTACATCACTAAGCCTGTCGATTTTAGTCAAGTTGCTAATTTTGTAAGATGGATTGAGGATTTGTGGCTGGCGGTGGTGACCGCGCCCAAATAATAACTTTCAAGTTAAAAATGGCAAGGGAAAGCAAAAAAGTTTAACCTGAGATTGGTAGAGTGAAAATTTTACAGTCAAAAACGTCAAAGCTATGTGGATTAAAATTCTGTTAGTAGAAGACAATCCGGCTGATGCTGATTTGCTTGCAGAACTGTTAGAAGTATCTGTGGGTGTCCAGTGGGAACTGGTGTCGGTTGAGTACCTGCATCAGGCGATCGCACATCTGAGCAAACAGCCCTTTGATGTAGTTTTGCTCGACCTTTCTTTGCCCGACAGCCACGGTTTGGAAACCCTAACTCGCCTGCGAGAAGTTGCCCCGGATACCGCAATGGTGGTAATGACGGGCTTGGATGATGAGGCCATCGCCCTAGAATCAGTTCGCTTGGGGGCTCAAGATTACATTGTTAAAGGTCAAATTACTACTCAATTATTAGTGCGGACGATCCGCTACGCGATCGAACGATCTCAAACATTTCAAATGCTGCGAGAAAGTGAGCGCCGCTTTCGGGCGATTTTTGACTCTTCGTTTCAGCTAACAAAGCTGCTGACTCCCCAAGGAATCGTGCTGGAAGTGAACGAGACAGCCCTCGATTTTGCCGGATTGCGATCGGAGGATATTGTGGGCCGCCCGATTTGGGAAATGGCGATTTGGGCCCAGTCGCCACAGGTTTCCCAACAGTTGCAATGCGCGATCGGCAAAGCAAGTCGCGGCGAGTTTTTCCGCAGCGAAATCGACTTGTTAGGCAAAAGTGGCCAAATTATGACAGTTGATTTCTCACTGAAACCTGTTAAAAATGAAACAGGACAAGTTTTGCTGCTGATTGCCGAAGCCCGTGACATTAGCGATCGCAAACGAGCAGAAGCGGAAATTCTCAAAGCCCTCGCACGAGAAAAGGAACTTTCAGAACTGCGAGCTAAATTTGTCACAATGGTTTCCCACGAGTTCCGCACACCTTTGACAACCATCCAATTTTCCGCTGGATTGCTGCAAGATTACAGTTCTCAGTGGCCCCAAGATAAAAAATCTACTCATTTTGTGCGGATTCAATTAGCAATTAAACGCATGACAGAGTTATTAGAAGATATCCTCGTAATTGGCAAAATCGAAGCCAATACCTTGCAGTTTCAACCTGTTTCCTTAAACCTCGAAAAATTTTGCCGTCTACTGGTAGAAGAGCAGCAGCTCAACGACAGCAACCAACACCCGATCGCCTTTCAATATGAAGGCGGCAACTGCGAGGCTCAAATGGATGAAAAACTGCTGCAGCAAATCTTGGGAAATATCCTCTCAAATGCCATCAAATATTCCCCCGCAGGCAGTACAGTTTCCTTGCACCTCAACTGTCAAAACAAAGAAGCTATTTTCCAAGTTCAAGACCAGGGCATCGGCATTCCCCAAGCCGATAGAGAGCGGATATTAGAAACTTTTTACCGAGCTCCAAATGTCGGCAATATTTCGGGAACAGGTCTCGGTTTAGCAATCGTGAAGAGGGCTGTGGAACTTCACGGCGGTCAACTCGCGATCGACAGTCAAGAAGGAAAAGGCACAACTTTCACTATTACCTTGCCTCTAATGTGTCCTCCCAGTCAATAACAACTGAATTATCAACTATACATATCCGCTAGTTAACGATTAATTAAGCCCCTAACAAACAAACTTATCAAGTGCTTGAACCCAGAATTTTCCAACAAACTACTAACTAAAAGGAGCTATCACCGTGGCTATGATTTTGGTAATAGAAGACGAAGAAGCGATTAGAGAGAATATTTTAGAGTTGCTGGAAGCCGAGAATTTTGAAGGAATAGGAGCGATTAACGGCAAAGTCGGCATCAAATTGGCGATCGAAAAAATCCCGGATTTAATTTTGTGCGACATGATGATGCCGGAAGTAGACGGTCACGGCGTCATCAAAGCATTGCGCTCGGAACCCTTGACTGCCACAATTCCGTTTATTTTCCTCACAGCAAAAGCCGATAAAGTTGACATTCGCACAGGCATGGAACTGGGAGCTGACGATTACATTACTAAGCCGTGTACGCCGCAAGAACTGCTAAAAGCCATTTCTATTAGACTTGAAAAACAAAAAACAATTAGCCGACAATCTCAAAAGACGCTAGACGAATTACGCACGAATATTAGTATGTCGCTGCCCCACGAATTGCGGACTCCTTTGAATGCAATTATGGGTTTTTCTGAGCTGATTCTGTCAGAATATCAGGTTTTAGAGGAATCAGATATCTTAGAGATGATCGGTCAAATTCAAACTTCCGGTCATCGCTTGTATCGACTGATTCAGAACTTTTTGCTGTATGCAGAACTGGAGATAGCAGCCACAAATCCCGAACTGCTAAAAGAGATGCGAAACAGCGAATTTAGCTGTGTAAAATCTTTGCTGAGTCAAAAAGCGCGGCAGCAAGCAAAACACGCGAATAGAACAGACGATTTACAATTAAACTTGCAAGATGCCTCGGTAGCTATGGATTCTGTCCGACTCGCAAAAATTGTTGAAGAACTATTGGACAATGCCTTCAAATTTTCTTTAGAAGGAACGCCTGTTTTATTAAGCACTGTCATCGAAAATCAGACTTTTATTCTGTCTGTCAAAGACCAAGGCCGCGGCATGACTACCGATCAGATTGCACAGCTAGAAGCTTACAGGCAGTTCGATCGCAAACTTTACCAACAAGCAGGTTTGGGATTGGGCCTGGCTATTGTTCAACGCCTTGTAGAATTGCACGGAGGAGAATTTAAAATAGAAAGTTTACCGCAGCAAGAAACCATAGTTTGCGTTTCTCTGCCTGTCTAAACAATGATTATACCAGTTTCAAAAAAAATGTAACTGTAGGCACACTCCCAACCATTATGGAATAAATCCTTCCCAATTCTAAAATCTAAAATTTAAAATTGTATTATGGAGGAGCGATCGCTCCTTTCAGACACCGCTGCATATAAATTTGAGCTACCTTATCATTAGGGTTGATTTCCAAGCAGGCCGAAAACAATCTTATAGCTTCGCCACACTTGTCACTATAGTAGAGTACCAAAGCTTGCTCAAAGATTGTCTTTGTCTCTAACTTTTTCTGTCGTAACTCTGGCGGATCGGCCGCAAATACTTCATAAACTGTTACCATTCGCGATTTGCCTTTAACTGTTACGCGATCGATTAACCTCAAATCATAAATATCGTTTAACTCTATAAAAGTATTGTGAGTAATTAACATCGAAACTTCATACTCTTTCGTCAAAGTTTCCACGCGGGAGGCTAAGTTTACCGCATCGCTAATCACCGTGCTGTCCATCCGACTTTGGCCGCCCACCGTGCCTAACATCAAAGAACCCGTATTGATGCCAATGCCAATTTGCAGCGGCGGGAAATCGACCTGATTACGACTAATATTATACTCGTTAAGCTCTTCTAGCATGGCAATTCCAGCTTTCACAGCATCGTCCGCACTGCCATCAAACAGCGCCATAATCGCATCGCCAATATATTTATCAATAAAACCAAAATTGTCAGTAATTGCAGGTTCCATCCGCGACAAATAACCATTAATAAATTGAAAATTCTCTTCGGGATTCATCCTTTCCGAAAGAGAAGTGAAATCGCGGATATCTGAAAACAGCACCGACATTTCTTTCTGTACCTGATCGCCTAATTTGACTTCCAGAATACTTTCATATCCCAGAAAGTGGAGAAATTCGTGCGGCACAAACCGCCCGTAAGCATCTGTTAATTTTTCTTCCGCTGCTAAAGCTTTTTGCAGCTCCTCTGTGAATTGGCGGCGCTCGGTTTCTACCTCTAGACGTTCTGTGATGTCTTGAAAAGCTGCGATCGCGTAAACTATGTTTTTCCGTTCGTCGTAGATTGGAGTCGCCCAAACCTCGATCGGCACAATCCGATCCGACCCATGAACTTCTAGATCGTCCATACGCACAAATTCTCCCCGCAACGCCCGAACAATCGGTTGGCTATCCCTCGGATACAATTGATTAGTTCCAGCGTCGTAAAAATGATAAGCTTCAGGAAATTGGTCAGTACCCCCATCAAAAATTAAACCTTGGGCTAGTATCCTTTCGCCCCAAGAATTCATGTAAAAAGGTTTACCCTTACCATCGACAACAAATATTCCCACTGGCATCGCTTCCAGGAATTGAGTCAATCGGCTTTCGTTTTCTGACAGTGCCTCATTTAACTTTTCTTCGGCTGCCAAAGCTTTTTCTAAATCATTAGTAAACCTGATTCGTTCCACTTGCACCTGTCTTTGCAAACTAATATCCTTAGCAAAACCCTGATAGTAAAGCACTTCACCATTAGCATCATAAACTGTGCGCGCATACTCAGAAATCCAGATAATGCTGCCATCTCGACAGTAAACCTGAGACTCAAACTCACACAGAGTACCGTGCTGTTTCATCAGCGCCAGGAACTCTTGACGGCGGTTCGGTTCCACGTACAATTGCTGCTGAATCTCATTAATACTTTCTATCAATTCTGACGCGGAATCGTAGCCGTAACTTTCCGCCAGAGCAGGATTCGCACTAATAAAATGTCCGTCCGGCGTCGTCTGAAAAATACCTTCTAGAGCATTTTCAAATATCCCGCGATACTTCTCTTCAGCTTGAATTAGCGCCGCTTCAGCTTCCTTCCGTTCAGTTATGTCACTAAAAGCAATAATCGCATAGGAAATCTCGCCTGTAGAATCATAAATTGGAGTTGCCCAACTCTCTACAGGAATAATCTTACTAGCTGTACGAATTTCTACACCCTCAGTCCGCACATTTTCGCCCCGAAGCGCCCGCATAATTGGCAATTCTTCCACGGGGCATCTCTGATTAGTCCCGGTTTTATAGAATTGATAAATTGCTGCTTTTTGCTCTGAATTAATATGCGGCACAGTGCCTTTGCCAAATATCTCCTGCGCCTTCTGATTTGCGTAAAAAGATTGACCGTTCGCATCAAGCACGCACACGCCCAATGGCATAGCTTCTAGATATTGCGTCAAGCGACTTTCGTTTTCATGGAGTTTGGCAATCAGCATTGCCTGCTTGCGGTTTAATTTTACCAACTCCTGATTCATTTCCTGAAGTTCTCTTTGTTTTTCAGCTAATTGTTTATCTTGAAAATATCTATATATTGCCTCAGTGACAGTTAATTTTAAGTCATCACATTGCCAAGGCTTAGGTATGTATCGGTACAAGTTAGCATAGTTAATAGCATTGGCTACCGCCTCCAAATCTGCCTGCCCCGTCAACATAATCTTGAGACAGTTCGGCGATATGGCATGAATGCTCCTTAATAGCTCATCTCCTTTCATGTTCGGCATGATATGATCCGAAATTACCAAAGGAACTTCATACTGTTCTGCTAAAAGTTCTGACAGCAACTCTAAAGCTTCTTCGCCACTTTGGGCCGTTTCAATTAAATATTTATCTTCAAAGGCTTTTAGCAGGTCTATTTCCAGACTATCGAGTATAGTCTGCTCATCATCGACACAAATAATGACTGGTTTTTTCATAAATTTGCTAGACCCGACTTAATCGCTTCAATTAATTCTTGATTTCGCCAAGGTTTTTCTATGAAAGCATGAAGATTTGCTTGAGTTCTTGTGCGTTCGATTGCTTCTTTATCTGCTTGTCCTGTCAGCATCACTGTCACAATTTGCGGATATTTTTGATGAATTTTAATCAGCAACTCATCTCCTTTCATTCCGGGCATCAACCAATCAGAGACAATTACTAAAATGTTAACCTCATCTTCACATAGCTCTTCAATAATTTCCAGGGCTTCGGCAGCACTTTCAGCAAATTCGCAAAGATATTTACCGTTAAATGCCTGTTGCAGTTCAATTTCCAGACTTTCCAACACTCCTACTTCATCGTCCACACACAAAATTGCTGATTTAGACATCGCTAGTTTCCTTCTTTAGTGTGGCAGGGTGAACCCCCATGGGCAGCACACCGTTTTCCAAATTCTACATTCTGCGCGCGTAGACTGCAAATTTTAGCCCCAGACTTCAGTCTCCGGCGCTTTACCTACTCAGTTAAATTAATCGGCAAAGACACGGTAAATGCTGTTTTACCGGGCATCGACTCCACATCAATTTTACCCTGATGTTTTTCAATTATTTTTTTGACAATATCCAGTCCCAACCCGCTGCCTTCTCCCGCAGGTTTAGTAGTAAAAAAAGGCTCAAAAATTTTCGGAATAATCTCTGGTTGAATCCCCTTACCGCTGTCAATAATTTTTACCAAGACGTTGGTATCTTGTTGTACCGCGTCAATTGTTAAAGTTCCTTGATTGTCCATCGCTTGTAAGGAATTGTGAATTAAATTTGTCCAAACTTGATTGAGTTCGTCAGGATAACACAGTACCGCCGGTAATTGATCTTGATAGTTTCTGACAACTTCCACACCCTGCTTGATTTGGTTTTGATAAAGGGTTAATACCGTTTCAATTCCATCCGTAATATTCACCTGTATTTTTTCCCCATTTACATCGTAACGCGCATAATTTTTCAGAGCAAAGACGACTTTTGCAGCGCGTTCAGTAGCGGTAGCGATGGTTCGGGCGCTTTTGTGAATGCTAGCAAAGTCGTAGGCTGTTTTTATAATATTTTCGCTGTCAGGATCTTTGAGCAACGACAAGAATTCTTGCAAATTTCCTTGCAATCCGATATTGACTAAAATGCTAGCAAGGCTGTCAGAATTGTCAATCCCTTCCGACTCTAGTTGCTGCTTCACGCCTTTTTTCAATACCCGTTTTTCTCGAGTAGATAAAGAGTAATTTTGTTGACTAGAACTGTACATCAAACGCAAGAAATCGTGCTGGCGTTCTGCTGACAGTTCTTTAAAAAAAACTGGCAAACTTTCGAGATTGTTATCCAAAAAGCTGGTAATATTTCCAATAGACGACCGAATCGCCCCCAACGGCGTATTAATTTCGTGAGCAATGCCCGCAATCAGTTGCCCTAATGCCGCCATTTTTTCCGATTGCACTAATTGATTCTGAGTAGCTTGCAGTTGGTCTAAAGTAACTGTAAGTTCAGTGTTTTTCTGTTGGAGTTTTTTTCGCAACTGGCACATTGCTAAATGGGTTTCTACCCTCACTAGAACCTCTTCCACCTGAAAGGGCTTGGTAATATAATCTACCCCGCCAACAGCAAAGGCTTTGACCTTATCAAGTACGTCATTAATCGCGCTAATAAAAATCACCGGGATGTCGCAAGTTCGTTGATCAGCTTTGATCTTTTCGCAAACTTCATATCCATTCATTTCGGGCATCATAATATCCAGCAAAATCAAATCTGGTGGCATACCTTTTGCCGCCGAAAGCGCTAACTCGCCGCTAGGTACCGGGCGCACTTTATAGCCCTTGCTATTCAAAATTCCGGCTAGCAGCCGCAAATTAGCTGGGGTGTCGTCAACTACTAAAATATTACCGCGATCGGTGCTAAGAATGTCGTTATTCATGTGATATTGCTTGAGATATTAACTTTAAAACTTTGTCGTACTCAAAATTTTCTATACAAGTTGCGATCGCACCTGCCGTTACTGCATCCTTTAATCGAATTTGCTCTATCAAGGTATCAATTAAATCCATATCTGCATTCAGTATTGCTAGCTTTAAATCAGCTACCAGTGAATCCGGCAATTTCACGAAATCAGTCGCAGTCATTCCGCGATCGCCCTCTTTGATTGCCGATAAATTAGTTTGACCCGGATCTTCATAAATATAGCGCACTCCGATATGTTTGTGCATAGCATCAAAAATATCGGCTTCCCGGAAAGGCTTCCTCATAAAAGCATCGCAGCCCGCCGATAAAATAACTGCCCGTTCTTCCTCCAAAACGCTCGCTGTCAGCGCAATAATCGCAGTAGCTTGACCTTTAAGAGTACCTTTAATGTATTGCGTAGCTTCGTAGCCGTCCATCACAGGCATTCTCATGTCCATCCAAATTAGATGCGGTTCCCAACTATCCCAAATCTCAATAGCTTCTTGACCGTTAGTAGCTTCTTTTAGTTCAAAACCCAGAGGAGAGAGGATTTTAATTAACAGTTGGCGGTTGAGCGGTTTATCGTCTACTATCAAAATTCGATAGGTGTGTTGGTTGGGAACCAGGGCAATAACATTCCGCCTCGGTTTTGGGCTTTCAATATCAGCCGCATCGACCGCAATAACTTGAATGTCAAACTTAAAATTACTTCCCTTACCAACAGCAGAAGAGACGCTCATTTCGCCGCCCATTAATTCCACAAATTTGCGACTGATTGGCAATCCCAAGCCGGTACCTTCTTGCGAATCTTTGCCTGTCTTGGTTTGCACGAAAGGTTCAAAAAGATCGTCTAATTCATTGGTAGCAATACCCGAACCAGTATCCTCGACTTCAAAATGAAGGAAGAAGGAAGAGGTAGAAGCTGAATCGTCATTTGGCGTTACAATAATCTGGTTGTTCGACTGACTGAATTGAGATATTTTAATGCCATTAATTGCTGAATTTTCTGTATTTTTTGATCCTTCGGAGTGCTCAAAATTGCTCCCTTCTGTCTGCTGATTTGTGCCTAATGACTGCTTGCTAACTCTGACCGCTACACCGCCCTCATGGGTAAACTTAAGAGAGTTATTGAGCAGATTAATTAAGATTTGCCGCAACTTTAACTCGTCCGCTTCTATGTATGGTGGCACATCGGGACTGCGGTCAAAAACCAACTGCAAGTGCTTGTCATCTGCTTTGAGTTGAAACATATCTTCTAAGTCATTGAGCAGGCGATAGAGGTCTATTTTATGGGGATTGAGGGTGGTGCGCCCCGATTCAATTTTAGATAAATCCAGTACGTTATTAATCAGGGTAAGGAGGTGTTCTCCGCTGCTGCTAACTATGCTAATATTTTCTTGATGTTCTGGGGATAGAGTTTGGCTGCGAGTCATCAGTTGGGAAAAGCCAAGAATTGCATTGAGAGGCGATCGCAATTCGTGGCTCATGTTAGCAAGAAAAGTGCTTTTAGCTTGATTCGCTACTTCCGCTTTGTCTTTAGCTATAGCCAATTCTGCCGTCCGCTCTTGCACTCGCTGTTCTAAAGTTTCAAAAGATTGTTGCAGTTGTTGAGCCATGCTGTTAAATGACTTGGCTAATTCCCCCAATTCGTCGGAGCGTTCGCTTTGTACTGTTGTGTCCCATTCACCTTTAGCAATATTTTTTGCTGCTGTATTTAAGCTCAAAATAGGATTTGTCACCCACCGAGAAGTCAGAATGCCGATCGCCACAGCTACTCCTAAAGCTGCGAAACAGAGCAAAACCGCTGTGCGGGTATTGGCATCGATTTCTTTGGTGAAATCTGCTTCCGGAACAACTACGACAATCAGCCAGTCTAAACCTTTGCCGTCTTGGAACGGCAAGACTTTTAAAAATTGTCGCTTGTCATCTATTTCAAAGCTCAATAACTCAGATTTTTTAATTTGGTCTAATTTTTCAAACTTTGCAGTCAAATATTTAGCTGTCGCTTGAGTAAAAGGGTTACTGCTTTCTTCTACTTTAAACAATTGTCTTTCATTACCTTGGGTGCGAAACGGTTTTTCTGTGGTGGAAGTTGCTAACAAAGTACCCTGGCGATCTACAATAAATGTTTGACCGGATTTGCCCACTTTGAGACTGTTGAGAAATATTCCAATATGGTCGAGACGCAAAGCAGCAAATAATACTCCTTCTAGCTGATTTTTGTCGCTGTATACGGGTTGGATAGCGCTGATAATTAAGGTCGGCTCTAGCAAGGAAACATAAACCGAACTCCAAGTAGCTTTTCCGATTTTTACGGCTTTTTTGTACGCAGGATGTTGCCGATTATCATAGTTTTTTACAAGGGTGATAAATGTAGTGCGATCGCCTCGCTCGTTCGTATTGTAAGAATTAAAATTTAACCCAGTAGATGTTTCTATCACATTCATCGTGCGGGAGCCGTTAGAAAGTTGTTCACCGGATCTATAATCTCCCTTTTCGTTGCCAACCGAGGTAAAATTGATATAGGGATATAATTTTACTTGCCGCCAAAGATATTTCTCCCAAGCTGATAAGTTTTCCATTTTTAACAACCCGAGCTTGACAGCATCCAGCTTGGTTTGATTGATTTGATGGGGAGTTGTCAGGTAAACTTGCAGGTTTTGCTCGACACGCAAACTCACCTCGCTCATTAACTGACTGGCAAGGTTATTAACTGCTTTTTGTCCGTTTCTAAAAGACAGATATCCTACGAGTCCCACGGCTCCCACGATTTGCAGTACAAATGGAACTATGAGAACTGTTCGCAGCGGTAATTTGTCTAAAATTTTAGAAACCATAAGATTGAGAGGTTTGGTGAACTTAGTCTAGAACCGTATTTGTACCACCGGTCTTAATAGCAGCACCATTTATTTACTGCCGCTTAGCTAGGGGGAATTGATGCGGGCTATTTTAGCTGTGGTAGATGCTCGACCCCGATCTAATGTGAACCTAATGTTTACTCGATTAAAGTCTATTATTTTACCCATTGTCGTATTATTGTTACCATTTAGGTAAAAGTTGCAGTCTCTGGCTTCGAGAACAGCCTGATATTTGAGCGCGCGGGCGAGTTGAACCCGCATGGCTCAAGCGGTTTGGAGGTAGACCAGGAAATTTGCGATCGACACTCGCCATTTTCCGCAAGACGTGTTATACTCAAAAAAGTCGAGGGCACGTAGCTCAGTGGATAGAGCATCAGGTTCCGGTCCTGAGGGTCGGGGGTTCAAATCCCTCCGTGCTCATTGTTTATGTCTTTTGTAGAGCAAGGGTTTCAGGTTAATTGTATTACCGATAGTCCTATTTTCTGCTCAAGTTTCGCTCCCATCTGTTCCAAGTATCTCCAAAACTACCTCCATATCTGCCAAGTTTGCCCCGGACTTTTTGCGCCGCGGTTGTTATAAATGTTCACAAACTCCTCAAATTAAAAAAGTTGGGTTTCCTAGCTCAACCCAACCTAATTTTAACGACCAATCACTGGTAACTCTTAAATATCGTCATCGCTTTGACCTTGCACACCCTGGAGAATCCGCGATAGCTCACTCTTCTCATTAATCGTAATCCGAGTCGGAGAACCGCTGATAATCCGTTCGTAACCACGGAACGAATCTTTAATTTGCGGCCCTCTTTCAGTAATCGTGTATTCCCGAATCCCTTTGTCGTGCCACGAACCACGCATCTTAAACACATTAATTGCCCGCGACATTTCCCCTCGAATCTCTACATACTGCAGCATGATAATCGTGTCCGTAATCGTAGAAATATGGGAGTCCGTAATAGAATTAGAACCCATAAACTGGTCGCTGGTATTCGTGAAAAAGCCGGTTATTTCTTCCTGCTTCGCGAAACCTGTTACTCCGATCACAAATTGCCTGAAAGCATTATTGCTGACACCCCTAGCTAAGGCCGACAGCGAGTCTATTGCAATTCGAGAAGGTTTGAACTCAGCAATTTCTGATTTAATAGTCTGCAAGTGGTCTTCCAAACCCGCAGATTCCGGGTAAGTGCACAGCAGCTTCAGCAGTCCTTTCTGTTCCATTTCCTCAAAATCAATGCCCCAAGAATAAGCATTGCGGAACAACTGAGCTCGCGACTCTTCATAGGCAAACAGCAGCGCCCGATTGCCGTTCATACAAGCATTCTGCAAAAACTTGCTCACCAACAGCGTTTTGCCTGTTCCCGTCGCACCCGTAGCCAAAATAATCGAGTCTTTAAAGAAACCGCCGCCGCACATCTCGTCGAGAGTTTTATCGCCAGAAGAAACCCGCACGTTTGAAGACTTTTGAGTTAATCGCATCGCCCCCAAGGGGAAAATATTAATTCCGTCATTAGTCATAGTAAAAGGATATTCGCCCTTCATGTGAGTTGTACCGCGCAACTTCAAAATTTCCATTGTGCGGCGGCGGCGTTCCCCTTCCAAAACGTTGCGAACAATCACTACATTATCTGACACAAATTCTTCCACTCCAAACCGCGCCACCGGGCCGTATTCTTCCAGCCGTTCGGTAGTCATAACTGTAGTTGCTCCTACTTGTTTGAGGCGCGCAACTAAGCGAAAAATTTCTCGGCGCACCACCGATGCAGCGTCGTACTGCTGAAATACGGCTGTCACCGAATCTATAGAAACGCGCTTGGCTTTGTACTTGCGAATGGCGTACTGAATCCGCTCGATTAAGGCAGATAAATCAAAGTTTCCCACGATATCCTGACCTTCTGGATCGGGGGAAGCGTCCAAAATAAATAGCTTGCCTTCATCGATTAACTTGGCCAGATCCCAACCGAAACTGCAAGCATTTTTAATAATATCTGTCGGAGATTCTTCAAAAGTTACGAGCACTCCCGGTTCGTCAAAATGGGTGATTCCGTTATAGATAAATTGTACGGCAAATAAAGTTTTTCCCGTTCCTGACGTGCCGCTGACTAGGGTGGTTCTGCCGATCGGCATTCCGCCGTGACTGATGTCATCGAAACCCTCAATCATTGTGCGAATTTTTTCAACTCCTGCGGTTACCAATCCTTCTCGTTGAACCGTTTGACTAATTTCATTCATATCGATTTTTGTCAACTCTCAGTATTCTTTAGTTGTCACTCATTAACCGCCGATCATGAGTCTTTGTACCCAGCTTTTAGTTTTGGCTCTTGCTCAATAACTAATGACTGCTGACTGCTGACTAATGACCCGCGGAAAAACGGATACCCTGCCACGTATTCCTGTCGTGGAGAGATCAAAATCTTAGACTTTTGTTCCACCTCCCAGATTCATCTGTTGAGTAAATCTAAAATCTAAAATCTTTCGACTGAGCGCGACTCGACGCTTCGACGCTCGCGCTCGCCGAACGTTTCACGCCAAACCGAAGTCTCAAATCTAAAATTGACTGACTCTCACCTGATTATCTTATGAATTCAGGTCTTCTTCGCGAAGTTCTTCATAGAGCAAATCTAATCCTATCAGAACTTTCTCACGATCGGACAAATCGCCAATAATTTTTCGCACCGGCGGCGGCAGGATTTTGGCCAGCGTCGGGGTTGCCAATATTTTGTCCTCTTCTGCTAGCTGAGGATTTTTGAGAACGTCTATGACTTTCAGCGCGTAGACTCCTTGAAATTCTTGTTCTAGGATGTCCTTTAGGGTTTTCAAAGCTCGCACTGAGTTGGGAGTATTCCCCGCAACGTACAGCTTCAGAACGTAGGTTTTCTTCAGAGGACTCATGAACTTTTTTAAATGTTGAGTATTAGTTGTCAGATGTTAGTTGTAGTTGTTATTTGTCTTAAATCCGCTGTTCTTTGTTATTTTATAATAATTTCAGCCTCGCGCTCGCGCGACCGTTGGTCGGCTCCTTTCTTTTTTGTTAGGTTCTACCTTCTACCTTTTCTTTCTTAAATTAGGCCGAATCCCTTCTACATTCTACTTTGATATGTCTCTTTCGGAATCGATCGCCGATACATCTCGCACATATGAGCGATCGCGTCAATCAGGGTCAAACGATAATCAAGCAATATTTCCTCGCTGCGCCCTTCTAATTTTAGCTGTTTAGCAAACTCGTCCATCAATTCCATGTGAATTTCTACAATTTGAGTCACGGGAACGTCAGCAAAAAAAGCCAAATTCACAAATTCATCTATTTGATTGTTGACCGCAGCACCTTGAGAAAAATAATTCAAAACGATGTCGCGATAACTTGACTTGAGTTGCTCCAAAAACTTTTGCTTCTCTGGTCCCGACAGATTTCTCAAAAAAATCTGGGAATTTCTTTTATAATACACACCTAAGTATCCTAATCGCTCCCGTAATTTTTCCGCCAGCCGCCGCTGCTGTCGGCTGAGCAAACTTTGAGCAGTCAATTGGGCTGTCGCATCGACCGTTACGGATTGGTAATTGACAGGAACCGGAGTTGAAAGTTTCAGAAATTGTGCGATCGCCCGATCGATACTTGCATTTATTTCAGTCGATCGATCGATTGGCAGTTGTACCTCAGCAGGGTGGTAAAAAAAAGCACAACTTTGCTCTTGACTATGGTCGGCGGTACTGGCCGCGGCCTCAAAATTATCTGAAGGTGATGCTTCGGGTGTTGCATCCTCCCCCGGCTGGGGCGAAAAAATCACAGCAGGCAAAAAGAGCGATCGTTCTTGCAGCTTGCTCAGAAGCGATCGCAGATCCCCATCCACCTCCAAAACCAAACAATCAAGGTGATAATTGTGCTTAAGGAATCCCAAAAACTCCACCGCCGACTTCATGTGCGTTAAAGCATAGCGTTCGCCTCTCAAAAGCTCGATCGCAGAGGCTGCGATTTCCTCAGAGCGGACAAAAATACCGATAGACAGTTGAGGAAGCAAAGCTGTAGGTGCACCACCTAAGTTGCCTGAAAGTGCTGGATCGCTCAGAGTTGATATCTCCTTTACAAAAAACTTAACATTTTAACAATCATCTCAATATTTATTTTAACCAATCTTAACCGCAAAATAAGCGATGTGCTTACAGCAAAGGAATAATCAAAGTGTACTCCTTGGTTTTTGTGTCAAGCACCCTGAGCTTGATTTCTGCAATTAAGCTTAAGCCTTAAAATAATTGCTAGTCGCCTCAAATCAGGTGCAGGCATCGAACTCCTAGGTCTCGGTGGCGATCCCCGGCCTAATAGCGAACTGATATAAAACAAATAAGATATAGAAATCCGCAGCTACATTGGGTATCAAAAATATTACTGCTATAGATAGCAGACTCTCAGGTTTGTTATGTCAACCACCACCCCCAGTCTCAAAAATTTTATCGAGCCAGTGCCGCTGTGCCTCCAAACGGCGACGCTAGAAGCGCTGCGGTCAATTTTCAGCTCCAGCAACTGCGATCGAGTCGCAGTAGTCAACGAACAGCTACAGCCGCTGGGATTAGTGTACCTCCGCAGCCTTTGGGCCCGCGCGGCCGATCGCCCAAACGACGGGCAGCAACCTTTGTCAGAAAGCCCGATCGCGATCGAACCAGTCAGGGCATTACCCGCCGCTATGAGCATCAGCGAATTCTGGCAGTACCTGCAAACAGAGGAACAGAACACCCCAGCCCGGCAAAACCGCCAAACCGCAGGCATTTCATCAAACAACCCGATCGCCCTGACAGATGCCAGTGGTCAATTTTTAGGAATGCTAGACAGCCTGAGCCTGCTGCAATTCGCCGCACTCAACAGCAGCTCGCTCTGCAGCCTCACAGAGCCGGCAACAGTCGTCAAAGAAATCGAATTAAGGCCGGTTTCCGAAGCCATCGCCACGGTTCTAGACGCTCAAGTGCGCTTTCTAGAAGCAGGATTGAAACCTTCGGAAAACCTGAACTCCCTAGTGGAACTGTTGGAAAAACTGCCCCTGCCCCTGAGATTGCAAACCCCTACTGCACAAATAGTCAGCCAAAACGCAGCGTGGCGGATTTTGCTGGGAGCAGGCCCAGAACCAGTTCCAGAACCAGCAGCAAATTTGGGTAAACACTCGCCCCGCAAACCAAGCCATTTAACAAGCGAATACAAGAGCGTGCAGTTAGAGGCAATCACCAAAGAGTGCAGGAGCCTAGTAGGAGCAAGTAGATCGGACGAGCGCGATTCAACCGCAGCCACCAGTTGCCCGCTGCCCCTGTACGCTGCTGCCTCCCCTTCAACATTAACCGCTCCAGCTTGGTGTCCCATGGCCGGCAAACCAGACACCTACATTTGCGAGTGCCCCGTACAAAAAGGTCAAGAACGGATCTGGCAATTTGTCAAACAGCCACTCTCAGACCAGCTAATTTTAGTAATGGGACAAGATGTCACCGAAGAACATTTAGTCGCCAAAGAACTAGCAGCGAAAAACGCAGATTTAATCCACCTCAACCGACTAAAAGACGAATTTTTATCCTGCATCAGCCACGAACTAAAAACCCCGCTCACCGCCGTCCTCGGTTTGTCCAGCCTCCTCAAAGATAAATTGATCGGAGAACTCAACGATCGCCAAACACGCTACGCCAAACTAATCCATAAAAGCGGGCGGCATTTGATGACAATAGTTAACGATATATTAGACTTAACCCGGATGGAAACCGGGCAGCTAGAACTAATTCCCGAAGCAGTCGAAATAGCATCAACCTGCCAAAGAGCCTTTGAACAAGCAAAACAACTGCAACAGCAAGAAGAAAAAAACCCTGCCGGCCCGAGCAAAACGGACGGTACAGCAAACGCAGAACCCTCCGCCCAAATAGAATTTACACTCGAAATAGAACCGGAACTGAGCCACTTAATTGCCGACGAACTGCGATTGCGGCAAATGCTGGTTAACCTCCTTTCCAACGCCCTAAAATTCACCGAACTCGGTGGCAAAATCGGATTGAAAGTAAATGTTTGGGAAGGCTGGATCGCATTCAAAGTTTGGGACACTGGCATCGGCATCCCCGCCGACAAACAGCACCTAATCTTTCAGAAATTCCAACAGCTAGAAAGCCCCCTCACCAGGCGCTTTCAAGGAACCGGACTGGGACTGGTACTGACTCAACGCCTAGCTCGGCTCCACGGCGGAGACGTTTCGTTTATTTCCTCAGAAAACCAAGGCTCTCAATTTACCCTGCTGCTGCCGCCAAATCCTCCGGGAAACAGCAGCGAAGAATTCCCAGCACGTACAGCCACCGAGGAAGAATTATTAAAACCAAAATATCAGACTCCGATCGCCAATTCTCGCTCTCGTTTAGTATTAATAGTCGAAGCAGTTCCCAAATATATCGAAGATTTAACCAACGTCATCTCAGGTTTGGGCTACCAAGTAATAGTCGCCCGTTCCGGCACCGAAGCGCTGGAAAAAGCCCGCAGGTTCAGTCCCGAAGCGATTTTCCTCAACCCGCTGCTGCCACTGCTGTCGGGTTGGGACGTGCTGACGCTGCTCAAGAGTGACCCGGATACCCGATCGATTCCGGCGATCGTCACGGCCACCAGAGGCGAAAAAGAACGGGCCAGTGTCAACAGAGCCGAAGGCTTTTTGAGCTTGCCGGTGGAAGAACCAGCTTTGCGGCGGCTGCTGGCAGACTTGATCGGCCACAGTAATGCTAGTAGCCCCAAAGTAAGGAGTTCTTTAACCGTGTTGTGGCTCAGCCCGCAAAACGGTTCCTCTCAAGGTTCCGCTTTACTGCTCAACCCCAACTACTGCCGGGTTTTAGAAGCAGACGACCTCGGCCAAGCAGAACTCGTGGCCAGAATTTGGCGGCCCGACGCGATCGTCTTAGACGGTACAAGTCAACTGCAAAACCCCTTAGCTTTTATCGAACAGTTAAGTCGATCTCGAAATTTGGGTTCTCTCCCCTTGGTGACTTTAGACCATCCCACTACGCAACTGGCAAATCAAGTCAAAGGATTGTCGGTATTTCCCTGTTTGGCTACCCGCAGTCCCGACGACAGTGAAACTTCAGGTACCGGGTTGGTGCCAAGTGCTTTGTGGCAAGTGATTCAAGTTGCTGCGGGCATGAGTTGGAAGCCCAGCATTTTATTGGCCGACATTTCGACTTTACCCGATTTGCACCGAACTTCTGGGGGGAACCCGACGGAAGAATTGAAAGATTGCGAGCGATCGACAAAAGTCGAGATTCCCATGCCCAATTCCCAGTTTTCTACTCCCAACTTTCAAGCTTTGATTCAGTACATCCAAACCGCAGGATTTCGATGGTCCATCGCTCCTTGCTGGACAGAAGTTTTGCAGCAGTTGCAATATCAAAGTGTTGACTTAGTTTTGCTGTGCTTGCGAGATGCTCCCTCAGAATCCTCCGCTATGTTGCAGGCGCTATCGAACCTGCGACAAATGGCAGTAAAACTGCCAATTTTAGTCTGGGATTATCGGTCTGCTGTAAATTCCGAATCCGAGGCGATCGACTTTCTGCTGCAAGAAGTATCTGCCAAAATTTTGCCTTCTTCCTTGTCAGCCGCACAATTATTAGACAAAATTCAACACACTTTATTAACTCACTCAAATTCCTGAAAATGAAGAATTTACTAGGTTTGTAGTGAGGAATTCACTCCTCTCTAAACCTGTAAAGACCAACTATTATTTCTGATTAAAAACATAGTTTGGGAATTCTTCAACGGAAAACCGCGAAACGTTATTTATTAACTAATTCAAGTTTCTAATAACTCATAATTTTGCCTATTTGTAGTGAGGTGATAATTCGTCAATACAACGGTGAAGAAAAACGGCTATCCTGAATGTAAACATAATTTGAGAAGTATTTAAATGAAAACCCCGAAGTGTTGCGAGTCAAGAAGCAATATCAAAACTCAAAAATATGAGTTATTATAGGCGATCGAGAAACCCTTATATTTTTTTCTGGGGCTGTACAGTGCCTAATCGCATTCCTTTAATATCTCTGCTACTTGCACTCGGTTTGTGGACAATGCCCGAGCCTGCTGCCTGTCAGGCACTCCTGCCTTACACCCTGCAAATCGACTCGGCCCAACTCGAACAAACGGCCTTGAGCCTTGCAGAAGAAGCCGTCCAGCTAGCCAGACTGCAGCAGTACCAACTAGCGGTACCCAGAGCCGAACTCGCCACACAGTTAGCCCCCAAAAATGCTCAAACTTGGACTTTGTTAGGTAGCTTGTACCTTCAAGTCGAGCAGTTTGACAAAGGCATTGAAGCTTTGGGGCAAGCTCAATCTCTGTCACCAGAAAATCCATCAATTAAATTTGTCTTGGGAGAAGCTCACTTTCGGAAAGCGAACTACGAGAAAGCAGTCGAATATTTGCAAGCAGGGTTAAAGTTAAAACCAGACACTCCAGGTGCATTATTTGATTTAGGCAATGCTTTTTATAAGCTGAAGCGGTTTGATCAGGCGATCGCCCAATACGAAAAAGCCTTTGCTTTAGAAAAAAACCTCTGGCCTGCTATTAACAATATCGGATTAGTCAAATACGAAATGGGAGATATTGATAGCGCCATCAAACGCTGGGAACAGGCGATCGTGATCGACGACAAAGCAGCCGAAGCAATGCTAGCTCTAGCAGTAGCATTCTACACCAAAGGTGACAAAGAAAAAGGCTTAGCGATGGGAGAAGCAGCTCTGAAACTCGACAAACGCTATGCTACCGTAGAATATCTCAAAGAAAACCTCTGGGGCGATCGTTTAATCGCAGATACCCAAAAGTTGCTAGCCACTCCTGAAATGAAAGCAGCACTGGCTAAAATTCAAGACGCCCCACCCCCTCCCCAAATGTAGTCGCCCGATCCCAAATCCGGGTTTAATATCATGACTACCCCTCCGTCATTGCGAGGAACGAAGCTATCACAGAGACTAAGCGATAGCTTCGTTCCTCGCAATGACAAATAATACAAAAAAAGGGGTAGTAAACCCGGATTTGGTATAAGTCCAGATCAACTTACTTCAACTGCCCCCAGTGTTTTGAGCGTCGCAATAGTCGCCTCAGTTAAACCTTTAACACCTGTAATATTCATTCCTTCATAAGGTTTGGGAATTGGTAAGGTTTTGATGCACTTACCCGTCACTGCATCCCAAAGCTTAATCGTCTCATCTTGGCTGGCACTGGCTAGAATTTGACCATCTGAACTACACGCAACTGACCATACCCAATTGTCATGTCCTTCGAGAACTTGCAAACATCTACCCGTGCTAACATCCCACACTCGTACAGTTTGGTCATGACCGCCACTCGCCAACTGTGTACCATCAGGACTGAACATTACAGATGACACAATACCCTCATGTCCCTCTAAACTTGTCAGACATTCTCCGGTATTGATATCCCAAAACTTGATACTACCGTCACTGTTGCTGCTTGCCAAGATATTACCGTCAGGACTAAAGGCAACAGACCAAACCCAGCCGCTATTTCCCATCAAAGTTCTTAAAACTTTCCCTGTACTGAGATCCCATAACTTCACCGTCTTATCGGTACTCGCAGAAGCCAGGATATCACCTGAAGGACTAAAAGCAATTCCCATCACCCAACTCTCATGCTGAGTAAAAGTATCAAGACATTGCCCTGTGCTCATCTCCCATAATTTGATCGTCTGGTCTTCACTGAAACTTGCCAATGTCTTACCGTCGGGACTGATGGCAACTCCCCAAACCCAAGCAGAATGACCCTCTAAACTTTTTAGACATTCACCGATCGCAGTATCCCATAACCTGACACGAGTGTCAGAGAATCCACTCGCCAGCAAGTCCCCATTCAGACTGAAGGCAATGGATTTCAATCGATTAGTACGTCCATCCTGTATACTTTTAAAACACTTCCCCGTTTTGATATTCCATAATCTCACGGCGCGATCGCTACTAGCTAAAGTTTGGCCATCGGGCGAGAAAACTACCGAATTTACTGGATTGCTTTGCCCCAATACTGTTTTCAGGCAATGACCTGTTTTAACATCCCACAGTCTCACCGTACAGTCTTCACCAGTGCTAGCTAAAGTTTTGCCATCAGGATTAAACGCGACGGCTGAAACCCGACTGGTGTGTTTTTGTAGCGTTTTTAGACACTCACCCGATGCCACCTCCCACAATCTCACGGTGCTGTCTTCGCTGCAACTTGCTAAAATCTGACCATCTGGACTAAAGGCAACAGACACCACTATTCGTGAGTGTCCAGAGCAAATGCTCACGACTCGATCCGTGCTAATATCCCAGATGCGAATCAAAGCATCATGACCACCACAGGCTACCGTTTTACCATCTAAACTGAAAGCAACTGATCGAATTTGACGACTGTCACTCTCAAACATTTTCAGGCATTGTCCAGTAGCAACATCCCACAGTTTAAGTATTCCATCATCACCGCCACTAGCTAAAATCTTACCTGGAGGACTGAATGCGATCGACCAAGCCTGACTTTTGTATGCTGGCAAAGTTAGCAAACATCGTCCATTACTCCAATCCCAAAAACGCACAGTTCCATCACCGATGCCACTAGCAAGCATCTTGCCATCTGGACTGAAAGCAACTCCCAGCACACTGCTATGATTTCCCTGCAATATTTGACGGATAGACCAACTGCTAACATCCCAGCAACGAATAGTCCCGTTACTACCGCCAGTAGCAAGAGTTTTCCCATCCGGACTAAAAGCAGCGGATAACACGATGCTGCCGTATTCTTTGCTAGTTCTCAGCAGCCTAACTTCTGGCATTTGCCACAAGTGAATCTCACCATTTGTATCGCCCATTGCTAAAAGTTTTCCATCCGGGCTAAAAGCGACTGACAAACCACTTCCCAAAACTTCGGCGAAAACGGAATTAGCTAAATTAGCACCAGCAAAGTTGACCTGATGCAAATTCGTATCGGCTAAATAAGCTTGCCAAACGGTCAAATTAGAAAAATTCCAACCGCTTAAATCTGGCTGCATCTGACGCAATAGATTTATAATATTACCCGCAGCGTAGCCAGTTTCTAGTGTTGGTTTACCGCGCAGCGATGCCAAAATTGGTTTGAGTTGGTTTTCGAAAAGTTGCTGGCATTCAAAACTAAAAAGCAGTCGCTCGGCAATAGGTTTGAGGATCAGACTTGATTGAGTATCTCTAATGTATTCTTTAGCTGTAGCTTTGAGAAGAGCCAGGCTTCTGAGAAGGTCAATTTCGCTGCTGGTTATCTCAGTGCAGACTTTTTCGATTAATCGTTCCGTCATGTATTCCATGACGACGGGTTGTTGAGTGTAGCCGTCTGAGGTTTTTTCGATGAGAGAACGTCTAACGAGAGAACCTAAAACTTCTAGTAATTCTTTGACAGTTAATTTTGAAACTAAATCTTGTTGTAACTCTCCCAGCGAGACTGGCTCCCGATTAATAGCCAGCCAGTACATCACCTTTTTTTCTAAATCTGATAAACGATTGAATTGTCGGTCTAATAGGTTCCGAATATCATCAAATACTAAACTTCCTTGATTTAAAAGTTCTAAAAATTTGGTCAGGCTACTGTCAAAAAAGTCGCGAATGGCTGGAGCGACCATTTTTAATGCTAGGGGATTTCCGGCATAGTGGGATATCAAAATATCCCATTCGGAGTCTAACCCTTGAAAAGAACCGATGCGTTGAAAAATCTCCCGTGCTCTTGGGGTGGTTAAACCTGTCAGTTGTAATGAACGAACAGGCAAAGTTTCGCCTTCTTTAGCTGCTACACCGATCGGTTTTTCTCGACTGGTTAGTAGCAGGGTACTTTTATGGTTGATTTCGGCTACGCATCGCAGAAGTTGACCGTATCCTTCATATCCCTGTCGATAACAACCCGTGCATTCTTCTTCTTGTAGAATTGACTCGACGTTATCTAATATTAAAAGACACCGATGCTGTCGCAGATAGTGCATCAGGCGCGAGATTCCAGCATCCACAGTTTCCGGTAAATTCGTTTCCTGTTGGTTCGAGAGAAATTGAATCAATTCTACCAATAAGTCGAGTATTAATGGAGCATTGCGGAGACTGTGCCAGATAATATAATCAAATTGTTCTTGGATGCGTTCTGCTACCTTGATAGAGAGAGAGGTTTTGCCAATTCCACCCATCCCCAACAGCGTCACTAGGCGGCAGCGATCGACAATTAGCCACTTTTCTAATAAAGCTAATTCCTCTGCACGTCCGTAGAAAATAGAAACATCAATTGCTTCTCCCCAATTAATCGTTTTGTTGAGTTTTGTTACGTCTGTTGCAACTCGATCGGCGATCGCACTACTGCGATCGATTTGTTGGTTGATATTGTGACTAATTTGGCTATTGGGTAGTGCGACGGTTACTTGTGCCTGTTGTGCTTTCCGTCGCATAACTGACTGAACGTTACTCTTGGTGACTTTTTCTCCGAATACCCGACTGAGAACTTGCCATAACTGAAAGCCAACAAACTTAATATATTCGGCATCATAACCCGCGCTTTTGGCAATCTGTGGATAAGAGTGTCCTTCCCAAGACTGCCGCAATACCAGTATGTGAATATCGTTGAGATGCTCTTGTTTGAGAACTGAGTCGAGGAAAAGCAGTGCTTCGTCGATCGTCATTTATTTAAAATTATCCGGTTTGTTAGCGCAAGGGTCGTGGTTCCTGTCCCCAATTGCAGGCGTTTAAGCCATTATACTTAAAAAGTTGGTAGAGTTTGCAGCCACGATATAACTATTTATAACTTTTACTCACAGACGCGATCGGCGCATCAGTGTTATTACTGAACAAGATAGATTTAACCAGCCAAGTTCACACTTAAGAGTAATAGCTATCAAAAGGGTGCATATCTAATCCAGTTTCGTTATCAGGTAGTAATGGGCATTGCAAGAGCTGCTTAATTTTATTGCCATGCTTAAAAATTTACTTTTTGAAATTCAGGCAACGATAAATCCACTAAAACCACCCATTCAACGTAGATAAATCAGAGGGTCTTTACCGTGAGCGAATTAATTAATTACAACGCTACGCTTAACCTGGAAAATGAAAAAAGCAACCTAGATGCAGTAATAGGATCGACAAATCCACTCGTACCAGCATCAGATAAAATAAACAGTGGTCACTCTGTTATTAATTCAGTTATTGCTAACGATTCAGCGACTAACAAAGATATATCACCAACTATTTTAGACTTAAAAATCGAGGAAATTAACAATGTAATTTTGCCCGTATCTAGCACCACCCAAACAATTATTTTTTCAACTGATGTAACCTCTAAATCTAGTACATCCGATACAAGAATCGATACCCTAACAGGCTTAAAACTAAACGAAGCGGTAATAGATAATTCAAAACCGGACTCATTAACGAATCCTTCTGCTTCTCAAAGCCAAACACTTAACAATACGGAACAGCCAAAAGAAAACGTTACGCCAGCAACAAGTGAATCTAAGACGCCCGACACTTCCATTACTTCAACTGAAAATAAAACGATCGCTGGTGCGATCGAGAAACCATCAGTTTCCGTTGAGGAAACTTCCCCTGTCACAGATAAAGCAGCGGTAACTTCTGAGAGTGAAGATCAAGCGATCACACCGCTTGACACTGGAGCAACCACACCAGTATCGTCAGAAAAGCCAGTTGTGACAACCGAGTCTTCAGCTAGCGTCACGGGGGATGCAGGAGCGATCGTATCCGATACTTCTACTCCCAAAAATCCCGATTCAGGAGTAGTAACCAATAATAATTCAGGAGCGATCGCCTCTGAATTATCAAAATCAGATACCCCCGTCGTCACTGCACCCGCAACATCCGATCCTGCTAAAACTGAAACTGATGTAACTTCTACCAACTCAGAGGCACTCGCACCAGCGATCGAGAAACCATCAGTTTCCGTTGAGGAAACTTCTCCTGTCACAGATAAAGCAGCGGTAACTTCTGAGAGTGAAGATCAAGCGATCGCACCGCTTGACACTGGATCAACCACACCAGTATCGTCCGAAAAGCCAGTTGTGACAACCGAGTCTTCATCTAGCGTCACAGGGGATGAAGGAGCGATCGTATCCGATACTTCTACTCCCAAAAATCCCGATTCAGGAGTAGTAACTAATAATAATTCAGTCGCGATCGCCTCTGAAGTATCAAAATCAGATACTCCCGTTGTCACTACATCTCAAAACTTTACATTTAACATGGGGGTATTTAAAGTTGGTGAAACTGGCAATGTTGGGATTGATTATCTGTTTGACGGAGGTGGATATGAGGGAGAGTTAGGGATTTTTAATCTGGAGGGGATGGAGAAATTAGCTCAAAACTCCGATGCTTTTATTACTGAGGCTGCACGCAGAGCGGTAAGTAATTCTAATTTGGGTTATGTCGTCATTAACGATGCTACTGAAGGAGCCCGATTTAATGGCGATCTCCCTGACGACATCAACCGTAATCAAGGCGAGTATAAAGGCGTTAAAACCTTGACAATGCTTCCAGGGGATACGTTTGCTTTCATCTTAGTTCCTAATCGAGCTAACTTACAGCAAGTTGCAAACAAGTCTGCAACAGGTGATGACGCACGGCCTTTATTTTCCCTGCCAATGGCTAACCCAAATGGTAGCTTTATGACTGGGCAAATTGCCGATGTCACGGGTATAGGAAATACCTTTGTCATGGAAGATTTGCGGGTAGACAAGCCAGGTACAGATAGCGACTACAATGACATTATCTTCCAGGTGCGGGGTGCGACGGGGAGCGCAGTCAGTATAGATAGCGTCATCGATCTCAAGAAAGATTGGCGTCCAACTAACTTGGGTAAAGCGTTGACTGAGTATGCTAAACCTTACGTAACACCGGAGAATCCCAACGTTGGGGAGTTGGTAACAGATGAGTTGCTAGATAGTGTTTTCGGCAATACAGATAACCAGGTAGATAACGCTAGTAAAACAGGAGCGATCGCCTCTGAAGTATCAAAATCAGACACCCCTGTTGTGACTGCACCCGCAACATCCGATCCTGCTAAAACTGAAACTGAAGTAACTTCTACCAACTCCGATGAGCTCGCGCCCGCGATCGAGAAACCATCAGTTTCCGTTGAGGAAACTTCCCCTGTCACAGATGAAACAGCGGTAACTTCTGAGAGTGAAAATAAAGCGATCGCACCGCTTGACTCTGGATCGACCACACCAGTATCGCCAGAACAGCAAGTTGTGACAACCGAGTCTTCATCTAGCGTCACGGGGGATGCAGGAGCGATCGTATCCGATACTCCAAAAAATCTCGATTCAGCAGTAGTAACCAATAATAATTCAGGAGCGATCGCCTCTGAAGTATCAAAATCAGATACCCCCGTCGTCACTCCAGCCGCCGCAACATCCGATCCTGCTAAAACGGAAACTGATGTAACTTCTACCAACTCCGATGAGCTCACGTCCACAACCCAAAATAATAATTCAGCTTCTAATACCCCGCCAACTTTAGGGGAAACTGTTGCAAATGAGGGTGGGGAGATAGGAGCGATCGCCCCTTCAACTCAAGACAATAACTCGAAATCCACCACACAGCCAACTTTAGGGGAAACTGTTGCAAATGAGGGTGGGGAGATAGGAGCGATCGCGCCCACTTCAGCAGACAGTAATTCAGGCTCCATCCCACAACCAACCGTGGTAGAAAATTCAGCTAGTAAGGATGAGGGAAAAGGGCCGATCGCCTCCCCTGCACAAGTAACAATTACAGAGTCAGTTGTTACACCCCAAACCGTCGTTAACGAGTGGCTAGAACAAGCAAACTCCCAAATGACCAAATTAGAAGCAAGTGGAGAGCAAGAGTTACAAAGTCTTCAAAATGAACTGAGTGATGCGGGGAACTCTATCTACAATCAAGTTCCCGATATCGGGAGCAATCTATCGAGTAATGGAAACTACATGAATGCTTGGGTAGATTATCTAGGCAATCAAATTTCCAGCAGTGGAGATTCTATGAATGCTTGGACGAACTATTTACAAGGAGAAGTCTCTTCTATCGATAGCTCTACATACAACCAAGCTTGGGATATCTGGCAAAATCTCTCCAGCAACACGGACTACATAAATGCCTGGGATAACTACCTCAACAATGAAATATCGGGTAGCGGACAGTATATGTACGACTGGGCAGCATACACGGCAAATGAAATCAATCGCGTTTCCGACTGGATGTATGGATGGACGAACCATAACTGGAACGAGATCGTCCGGATTGAAAACTGGATGATCGATCGTACCAACCATGTTGTAGATGAATTTAATCAATATGGTGTAGGAGATGCAGCATGGAACGAGTATGATGCCCTCAGCAACTACAGCGACTCTCTAGTGAATAATGCTGTAATCGATTATAACAATAATGCCACGGACAGAAATACAAGCTTAAATAATGCTTCCCGCAACTACCGGGCGTGGAATGACTATCGAGTTGAAGTCGTGGACAATGCTTGGAGTGAGTATAACAGCTTTGATTCCTACACGGATGCCGTTATCAGCAATGCTTGGAACGACTACCGCGATTTGGATAACTACCGAGTTGGGATGATAAATGATGCTTGGAGTCAATATAACAGCATGAATGATTATCAAACTGGGGTAATCAACGATGCTTGGAATCAATACTACGCTCTGGATAACTATACTGATGCTGTTATGGCAGATGCTTGGACTCATTATCAAGAGCAAGACAGCACTCGCCAGCAGGTTATGAGTGACGCTTGGAATCAGTATAGCGCAATTACTAATTCTTGGAATGATTCTGTTGACGATACTCAAGCTCAAATTGATGTTTGGGCAAAAATCGCCACCTTTGAAAATCGTTGGTACAACACCCCCGATAATGCAAAATCCGGTTTGCCACTCATTGGCGTTATTGACACGGGTTTTAGTGCCGAAAATCCAGACATTGACTACTCGCGCATTACACTGGGTAAAGATTTAGTTGGTGGTGACGAAAACCCCTTGCTGGATTCTGGGGAATGGTGGCGAAACGATCACGGTACTAAAATCCTAGAGATTATTGGTGCGACTCGTAAAAACAACATTGGGATTGATGGCATCAATGATAAGTCACCGATTTGGCTAGGAGGTGCTGTTGATTCAAACGATTGGGCACAGTCATTGATTGAGTTTGTTGATACTGCCAAAGCATCAAGACAACCAAATTCTGTAGTTAACCTCAGCTTCGACCTAACTCAGACTTTACCTGATGGTATTGTTGTCACGCGCCACGAATTGACTGCTTTAGAAAGAGCGGCTCTAACTTATGCCCAGCAGAATAATGTGTTAGTTGTTGCCGCAACAGGAAATCAGAACGATCTCATGTCTGCTCTAAGTCAAGCAACTAAAGAGTTTGACAATATTCTGGTTGCGGGTGCTGCTGAAGGTTGGCAACGGGCAGATTATTCCAGCTATGGGGAAATTGATTATTCCAACTACGGCAAGGGTGTTGACATCTTGGCACAGGGAACTGCTAGTAATGGTGCTGTTGGTTCATCGGTAGCAGCAGCTAAAGTTACAGGTGCAGCATCTTTAATTTGGGCTGCGAACCCCAATTTGAACTACACCCAAGTGATGGATATTCTTCGCCGCACGGCGACTGACTTGGATACGCCAGGTTGGGATACTAAAACAGGTTTGGGACTGCTAAATATTGCGGCGGGGGTGCATTTGGCGAAAGCAACTGAACCAGAAACCTACAAGCCTGCTAACTTTGATCTGTTTGAAAATACTCTGAGAACTTATGGCATCCCAGAAGTTTACTGGAAAGACTTCTACAACTTGTACTACTACTACGATCTGGAAGCCAAGATGACAGGTACAGTTTGGAATAGTACAGGCAGTAGTATTGCTACAGAACGAGCCGCTTGGAGTTGGGGAGGTGCTGTTGTAGGTGCAGGAATTGGTGCTGTTTTAGGCGATCCTGTAACAGGTGCAGTAGTTGGAGGATTGTTTGGAAATTCTGGCGGTTCAGGTGGTGGTAGTTCTTCCAACCCCTTCCCGCAGTGGGCAAGAGATTTGACAAACAGCACCTGGCAATCGCTTGACAGTGCGGTGACAGTTCTCGATCAAGTTGCCCAAAAGACTAGCCAAGCGATGCTAAATGCCGATGTTTATCTACAACAGCTCAATAGCAAGTTTGCATCGGAAACGTGGAATGCTGCTAACTACGTTAGAGAAAAACTTGATGATGGCTTGAATGCTGTTGGTAGTGCTGCTACCTCAATAGACGGTGCAGTGAATAACGGCTGGAATAGTTTCGTAAATGCTGCTGACTACGTTAGAAACACAGCAGCAGCAACCTGGAACGCCACCATAGCAACTGCCAATTCAGTGACGGGTTGGGTGACTGATGCCTGGAATGGAACTAACAATGCTGTTCATTCCGTGCAAAAGAGCTTGGAAAAAGGTTGGATTGCTATCAGTAAGGTAGCTGAAGAAGTAGCTAATCGCATTCCCAAGAGCATTGACGACATCAAGAAACAGGGTCAAGAATTTAAGGAGTTATTGGATAAAAATAACCCTGTCAAAAAATTAGCAGATGACCTCGCGGCCAAACTTAAAAGTTCCCTCGACGGTATAGACGTTGGTGCTGTCCTTGATGTCTTAAAGAAAATTCCAGTTGTCGGCACTGTTGTCAATGGCATAGAGGGATTGATTGCCCTGATTGGAGGAGATTGGAAACAGGTTGTCAAGAACGCTATCAATGGAGTGCTAGGTATAATACCCGGTGGCTCTGCTGTTCCAGATACGCTGGTCAATATCCTAGTAGATGTCGGCTGGGGAATTATCAACAAAGACTACAAGACTGCCTTGAAAGATATCCTCAAAGAGCTTGATGTAAAAAACGATGTCGCCAACACCTTTGTAGATGTTGCCTGGGCGATGAAAGATGGCGACTGGAAGGATGTTTTAAGTGCTGGTTTGTCGGGCGCTGGGTTTAATAATGCTGAGAAATTTGTCGATATTGCCTGGGCTATCAAAGATGGTGACTATAAGAAAGCTCTGAGTACGGGTTTATCAACCACTGGATTTGCCAATGCTGACAAATTTGTAGACGTTGCCTGGGCAGTTAAAGATGGCGACTACAAGCAAGCTTTGAGTGCAGGTTTAGAAACGGCTGGTTTGGGTAATGCTGGAACATTTGTGGGGAATGTTTTTGATGCTATTACAGACGATTACTCGCTGCCAGGACAAAGTATAGACCCCGCAGCTATCCCGCAAAAACACAAGTTATACGAATATCTGGCTCGCGGTATTGCCTACGAAGATCCTGAAGTATCTGCTATTGCCGAACCAGCTTTCAACAATAACAGTCTCTTGGGCAATAAACTCGCTGTCGGTGAAGTGCTGAACTCCGGTTACAAAGTTGACAAAGTAATTTCCGATCCCAGCACTGGATTTTATGCCGTAGGTCTTGTTTCAATTGATGGCAGTCAACCACCCGTTCTTGCCGTTCGCGGTACGGCAGGCAGCCCAACGGAACGGCAAGGCATCGCAACGTTAAAAGATGTTTTGGAAGATGCCAATCCTATTAGCATCGGTTACAGTCAATTCCAAGCGAATAAGAATGAGATCGAAGCTTGGTTAGCGGCTCAAAATCAGCAAGGTCGCCGTCCTGATGTTGTGGGTCACAGTTTAGGCGGTGCATTAGCTCAAACAATTGCGGCTGAATTTACAGATAAAGTGGGTCAAACTGTCACCTTTAATTCTCCCGGAATTGATGATTCGATCGCGCTTAAATTTGCCAAGAATAAAGGCAATCCAGAAAATGTAACCCACTACGTCGTATCTGGCGATATAGTCCAAATGGCTGGAGAAGCATTCCTGCCCGGTCAAGCCGTTCTTTCCTCGTACTCTAATCCTTTTGTCTGGAAAAAACACGGACTGGCTGTGCTGAATGGTGTGGAAATTAAGGGCGAACAAAAAGCATCTGGGGTAAAATTCTCTTCTCTTTCTGTTCTCGATTTGAGCAATCCTGCCTTCCAATACAAAGAATTAGATTACACACTGTTCTTGGCCGCATTAGGACTGGTATCGCCCTATGTTTCAACCTCATTAAGTACGCGCGGAACTGCGGAAGCGAATCGAAAAGCGATTGGTGCTTTCTTAAACTCCAACTTCCAAACGATTCAAAGTTGGGTCGATGCTGCTTGGTCTATTAAAGACGGTGATTATCTCAAGGCACTTTCTACTGGCTTTGACGTTGCCAAGTTCCAAGATGGTACAAATTGGATAGATATGGTGCAGTCTGTCAAGGAGGGCGATTATCTCAAAGCACTCTCGACTGGCTTTGACGTTGCCAAGTTCCAAGATGGTAAGAATTGGGTAGACATGGCGTGGAGTTTGCAGCAAGGCGACTACCTAAAAGCGCTTTCTACAGGATTCAAAGTTGCTGGATTCCCGGAAGGTGAACATTTAGCCCAAGCTGCTGTTAACTTAAGAGAAGGTAAGTATTTGGATGCTTTCTTTGAAGGAATGTACATGATTCCCGGTGTCGAGGATTTAGTCAATGCTTTCAAAGCGGTAGGCGATGGCAATTTCAAAGGTGTCGCCAACTCGCTTACCAAAGTGGTTACCAATCCCACGTTGCTCAAGTTGCTAGTTAGCTAGTATCGATGCGGGGCGGGTAAACTACGGATAGTTCTAACCTGCCCTTACAATTTTAACCGCCCTCATTAACCAACAGTTTCTAATGGACATCAACAATTTTTTATCGATCGACAGTGTAACTTTATCTTTAGAACAATCCCTTGACTATCTCCGCACGGCTGGTAAATTATCAACAGTTGTGTTAGAAATTGCCCAGCAGTATCTTGTAGAAAACGAAATAAAAGCTTTAGAAATTCCAGAACCGGAAGCCGATATCGTAGAACAATTTATCCTAGAATTTCGGTTGCAACAGCAATTAACTAGCCCTGAAAGTTTCCAAAAATGGTTATTGACAAATGGGATAAATTATGCTGTGCTTAAACAGCAAGTGATTTTTCGGATCAAACAAGAAAATCTCAAAGAAAAGGTCACAGCATTAAAAGTACAAAAACACTTTGTGCAAAATAAAGAAAATTTGGATCGGGTTGTCCTTTCACGCATTGTCGTACAGCATCCAGAAATTGCTCAAGATTTGAAACCGCAACTAGAACAGGGTGCAGATTTTGCCCAATTAGCTAAACAATACTCCACCGTAGATGATGCTGTAGTAGGTGGGGTAATGGGGCCAGTTATTCGCGCTCAGATGCCAGAAATGGTTCGTAAGGCCACAGAAAATGCACAAGTTGGACAAATTATTGGCCCGCTTCAGATTGAGGGACGCTATTGTTTGTTGAAAGTTGAACAACTGCTACCTGCTTCGTTAGAAGGTGCTTTAAAGCGAGATTTGGAAAATCTTCTGTTTGAGGAATGGTTAAAAGAGAAACTACAAAATATGAATGTCAAGTTGAATTAGATTATTTAATGTGACTTTGATTACATAATCATTCTCGCTATTGGTTGTGACTTTGTATGAGGCGTAATACCCTTCATACAAAGTCAACAGTCTCTTTTAACCGCCGAATCATCAAGGGGGTGGCTAACTTGTGGACGATCGCGACCAAGAAAAGCTATACATTTAGTCTATATTTTGGGGAACCATTATCAGCACTAATTCACCTATGACATCCACCGCCACGATCGCCACCCCCCTTAGCTGGACAGAATTAGAAGCCCTCACAGACTTTGAACTCGATCGCGTCAACGGGCCAACGAACGCCCAAGCCCGCTTGCGCCTCTTTGGTAAAACCGAATCCGATGTGCGAGTCACTCTGTACCGCGATAACCATGCTTGGTGTCCCTACTGCCAAAAAATCTGGCTGTGGCTGGAAGAAAAAGAAATCCCTTACCGTATTGACAAAGTTACTATGTTCTGCTATGGGGAAAAGGAAAGTTGGTACAAGCGGAAAGTGCCGTCGGGAATGCTACCGGCGATCGAACTAGACGGCCGCATTATCACCGAAAGCGATGATATCTTAATCGCCCTAGAACGAGTTTTCGGCCCCTTGGGTTTGGGGATGGAAAACCCGGCAGTAATACCCATGCGGCGGTTAGAGCGACTGCTGTTTAGGGCCTGGTGCTCTTGGCTGTGTTACCCGGCGAGTTCAGCCAAAGTAGAACAGCACAACCGCAACCAATTTATCAGTGTCGTCGCCGAAGTAGAAAAAGCTCTGGCTAGCACCCCTGGGCCTTATTTCCTCGATGAATTTGGCACTGCGGATGTCATCTTTACGCCCTATGTCGAACGGATGAATGCCAGTCTTTACTACTACAAAGGCTACTCGATGCGGGAAGAAAACCCGCGCTTTGGCGACTGGTTTGCGGGGATGGAAAGCCGCCCCACCTATCGCGGCACTCAGAGCGATTTTCACACCCACGTCCACGATTTACCGCCTCAGATGGGCGGGTGTTATGAAAACGGCGAACCTCAGATGCTACTCAATAAAGCCCGCGTGGATAATGGGCCTTGGGCTGGACTGCCGGATGTGATGTATCCAGAACCGGAAACTTCCCGCGCTGAAGCACTTCATCGCGTCATTAAGCACCACCGCAACATCGTTCGAGTCAATCCTGCTGATGACAACTTATTCGATGAGGCTTTGCGTTGTGCTTTAACTTTGATGATGACTGGCGAAGTTTGTACGCCGCCGGCGGGTTCTGATGCGGCTTTGCGGTATTTGCGCGATCGGGTAAATGTGCCCCGCGATATGTCGATTTACGCGGCGAAGCGCTTGAGGGAAGCTTTGGAGGAAACGGCGGCTTTGGTGGGTGATGGCCAGGGTACTCCGATTCTGCTGAAGCATCGGCGAGATCAAGATCCGGCTAATTTTGTGTAGGGGGCGATCGGAATCAGACGGAATCGGCATTGCTGCTGCTCTACTTCATCAGCTTGCTATTTGCTCGATCGATGTGCTACCATTGGTAGTATTAAAAGTGGCATAAATAATATGAAAGTATCTATCTCTTTGCCAGATGAGCTAGTGCGTTACATTGACGAGCGTGTAGAAAATCGCAGTCGGCTAGTTGAGCTTTTATTGCAAGCATGGCGCAAACAACAAGAACAGCAGGCAATGGTAGAAGCCTGTTTATTGCTGGATGAACTGAGCGATAAATTAACCGATGAGGATGAAGCATGGCAGCAAGCAGCGATTACCGACTGGGAAGCATCTGGCTCGTGAATTTCGATCCCTCAGTCGGTACAGAAATCCGCAAGACTCGACCGGCGGTAATTATTTCAGGAACTGCTTTTAATCAACGCAGTAAAGTCACAGTTCTGCCCATCACTTCTGCTGTTCCAAACGAGCATTTACGACCCATTGTTTTGCCAGTAATTCCTTCGACTCTCAATGGTCTGAGTACCGAGAGTTTTATCGTGTGTGTCGATCCGATGACGTTTGATAAACGCAGACTTGTGCGCTGTCTTGGGCAATTGGAGTTGCAACAAATACCAGAAATTCAACGGATTTTGGCTCGATATTTAGAACTTGAAGAGTAGGGCAATGCAAAAGCTGGGGGGTGACAAATATAGCATCAAGTGGCGCAGGATTTCTGGGTTGTTGAAAATTTTTCCTATATTGCCCCCTTTGGCATCGGTATAAGCGGCATAGACAACTGGAATTTTTAGTTTTTATTCGGTGGCAATTGTGCCGATCATTAGTTAATTTATCCTCATATTTGAAGTTTTAAAGTAGGAATTGTTGAAAAGGTTGGTAAGGTATGGAGGGACTATCTAAGCGTTAATTGTTCGTCATATTGCTTATACCAATATTCAACGATATGTAAAGATGCTGTTATTAGCATATCCCAATTATTATCCTCCATATTAATAGACTGAGTTGCTGGTCTAAAATGAACTATAGAATTCCGAATTTTATAAACAAAATCTCCACAATTACCTTCTTCTGTACCATCAAGCAATCTTTTAATTTCTCGCAATAACTTACGAGCTTCTTCCGGGGACTCGTCAATTAGTTTATTAACCGCATCTTTTTCTTTAGGTTTCCAACCCATGTACTTTTCAACATCAGCCGAAAACTTTAAGAGCGAATCTTCGATCTTCAATTCCTTGTGAAAAATTTCTAAATATGATAGGGGAAACAGCATTTCTATACATCTATAAATATCGAGAAATGAATATTTCCAAGAAACAGAAACTAAACTAAATAATAAATTTTCATAAGGTATGTTTTTTGATCCTTCAAAAAAAAGATTTTCAAATTTATCAAATGTTTGACTAGAAAATTTCAAGGCAATTAGTTGGCTATTTTTTAAAGCATAGAAGCCTGATATCCTTATTAAATCTATATCATTTTTTTCGACAAAAGGAGAATTTTCTGGAATTCGATAGACAGAAAATGGTTCAAAAACATTGCTTATTAAAGAATAATTTTCATATTTAATTATTGAGTTTATAGGGTCATCATATAAAATATTCTCGGCAATATCATAAGGATTTGCTTCATGGCTAAGAGGAATTTTAAGTTCAAATAGTAATGCTGTAACTATGCCCGCATTCAGTTCTACAAATTCAATAACTTCATCACTATCAATAGTTTGTTTACTCTGCCAACCGACGGCAACAAAGTATTTCTGGCTATTAAATTCAAATGATGCTGTTTGGAAATTGGGTAAAAGTAACTGCTTGTTTATAATTTTGAGTTTTTGCAACCATTCTTTATCTTTAGTATTTGTCTCAATACATCGTTTATTATTAGAAACAGACACAGCAACTTCACTTTTTTGGACAAATGCAGCTAATACCTCAAATATATATTTGTTAGCGTCTCTCATGCTCCTAGACATAAGTTTTTCAGTAAGCTCTCCAACACGGAGTCATATTGTCAACTTTAAACTTTTCCTCGATTAAGAGTTTAAAAGCTTGCAGAAAGAATTCTCGTAACCGTTCAGGGGGGGTAAAAGAGAAATAGCCCAAAAAGCGGAGAAAATCTGATAAATTAAGTGACATGGAAGAA
>NZ_JAUBRH010000020.1:0-22188 GCF_036701775.1 Microcoleus sp. N9_A2
ATAGTTGATGGTACTGCAAGTGCGATCGACTTTGGTAGTGGATTAATCGGCGCAACTCTCAACAAAACCTTTACCGTCAAAAATCTCGGTACAGCAGCTTTAAACCTCAGCAACCTTACCTTACCAACAGGATTTAGCATTGTCGGAACCTTACCTGCAACAGTAGCCGCCGGCGCGAGTGCTAATTTGCTTCTTCAAGTAGATACCACAGCAGCCGGAAATAAAACAGGTACGTTGCAATTTGTCAATAATGACAGCGATGAAAATCCCTTTGATTTCCCGATTTCAGCCACAGTCACAGCCACACCATTACCAGAAATCCAAGTATTAGACGGAACAACAGATATAGTTGATGGTACTGCAAGTGCGATCGACTTTGGTAGTGCATTAATTGGCGGCACTCTCAACAAAACCTTTACCGTCAACAATCTCGGTACAGCAGTTTTAAACCTCAGCAATCCTACCCTACCAACCGGATTTAGCATTGTCGGAAATTTACCGGCAACTCTCGCAGCAGGTGCAAGTGCTAACCTGCAAGTTCAAGTCGATACGACAGTAGCAGGAAATAAAGCAGGTACGCTGCAATTTGTCAATGATGATACGGATGAAAATCCCTTCAACTTCCCGATTTCAGCATCAGTCACAGCAACTCCTGTACCGGAAATCCAAGTATTAGACGGAACAACGGATATAGCTGATGGTACTGCAAGTACGATCGACTTTGGTAGTGGATTAATCGGCGCAACTCTCAACAAAACCTTTACCGTCAAAAATCTCGGTACAGCCGCTTTAAGTCTCAGCAACCTGACTTTACCCACAGGATTTAGCATTGTCGGAAACTTACCGACAACTCTCGCAGCAGGTGCGAGTGCTAACCTGCAAGTTCAAGTAGATACAGCGACAGCCGGAAATAAAACAGGTACGTTGCAATTTGTCAATAATGACAGCGATGAAAATCCTTTTAATTTCCCGATTACAGCAACAGTTACAGCCACACCATTACCAGAAATCCAAGTATTAGACGGAACAACAGATATAGTTGATGGTACGATAAGTGCGATCGACTTTGGTAGTGGATTAATCGGCGCAACTCTCAACAAAACCTTTACCGTCAAAAATCTCGGTACAGCCGCTTTAAACCTCAGCAACCCTACCCTACCAACCGGATTTAGCATTGTCGGAAATTTACCGACAACTCTCGCGGCCGGCGGTACAACTAACCTGCAAGTTCAAGTAGATACAACCACCGCCGGAAATAAAACAGGTACGTTGCAATTTGTCAATAATGACAGCGATGAAAATCCTTTTAATTTCCCGATTACAGCCACAGTTACAGCCACGGCTGCACCAGAAATCCAAGTATTAGACGGAACAACGGATATTGTTGATGGTACTCCAAGTGCGATCGACTTTGGTAGTGGATTAATCGGCGCAACTCTCAACAAAACCTTTACCGTCAAAAATCTCGGTACAGCCGCTTTAAACCTCAGCAACCCTACCCTACCAACCGGATTTAGCATTGTCGGAAATTTACCGACAACTCTCGCCGCTGGCGGTACAACTAACCTGCAAGTTCAAGTAGATACAACCACCGCCGGAAATAAAACAGGTACGTTGCAATTTGTCAATAATGACAGCGATGAAAATCCCTTTGATTTCCGGATTTCGGCATCAGTTACAGCCACAGCAACTCCAGCGCCTGCACCTGCACCCGCGCCAGCACCCGTACCTGCGCCTACGCCTGCACCGGTACCAAAACCTGTACCTTTACCGACACCAACGCCTGCACCAGCACCAACTCCAACGCCTGCACCCGTACCAACTCCAACGCCTGCACCCATACCAACTCCAACGCCTGCACCCATACCAACTCCAACGCCTGCACCCGTACCAACTCCAACGCCTGTTAACCAAGAGGATACAGACTGCATTTGCGACAAAATTGAGTATCCCAATCTTAACCAACCAAACCAACAAATTGATAACATTATCAATGGCAGCCCCGGTTTGCTAATTGGTACTCCCGCAAACGAGGCTTATTTTGGCAGCAACCAGCCCAATATTTTCGATGCTAAAAAAGGTAACGATAACTTGTTTGGCGGTGAGTTAAAGGATATCTTCAATGGCAATGAAGGCAATGACTTCATTGAGGCGGGCAAGGGAGAAGACCTCTTATTTGGTGGCAAAGGAAACGACATCATTCTTGGTGGTTTTGGTGAAGATGTTATCTTTGGAAATCAGGGCAATGATTTAATTAACGGCAAAGAAGATGATGATTTAATCTTTGGCAATCAAGGCAATGATTTTATCGACGGCGGCAAAGGAAATGATTTAATTTACGGTGGCAAAGGAGATGATTTAATTCTCGGCAGTCAAGGTAATGATACTCTCTTCGGACAACTCGGAGATGATACTTTGTGCGGCGGTGAGCTAGATAATGTCATTTATGGCGGTCAAGGTAACGATTTAATTGACGGAGGTAAGGGCAATGATTCGATTTATGGAGACTTAGGTAATGATACGCTTCTCGGTTGTGAAGGGAATGATATTTTGTTTGGAGGTTCGGGTAATAACAGTTTAGTTGGCGGTTTGGGAAATGACACTTTTGTGTTAAATTCTAGTCAGGGATTTGACTTGATTGCTGATTTTGTCAAGGGTAAAGATTCGCTCGGATTGTCTGGAGGCTTGAGTTTTAATCAGTTAGAAATAACTCAGGATAATAACAGTGCGCTGATTAAGTTAAAGGGAAGTGGAGAATTAGTTGCTTCTTTAACTGGAGTCAATGCCAGCCTAATTGGTGTTAGCGATTTCCGAGTTGTTTGAACCTAAAATAACGCAGATGAATATGATTTTATCTGCGTTTATCTCTATTGATGCGGAAAAAATAGAAGAGGCAAAAATAAGCTGATTCCGTATCAAGTCTTTCTATTAATTTTGCCTTGTGCCTTCGACTTTCTGCCCGCCGCTGACTAATTGCCCGATCGCCTTAACCGCAATACTGGGATGAACAAGTACAGCAGGCGACTCAATCATGTGCAGAACTTCCAAAAATGCTTGACAAACTTTAGTATCTCCGACCAGCACTTTTAACACTAGATCCATGTAATCAATTGTCAGCCGCGTAGCAAGGTTTAGTTTTGCACCTGTACTTCCCCGATAGCGCGAATCCTGACTGATAGCAAACGTCCAAGGAATAGTGTGTAATTTTGCTAGTTTTTGTTGAAATTGTCGCGCAAAGCCTGTTAAATCGCCTTCTGGATACCGCTCTCTTTGCTTTTGCAAACATTTATCTAGCATCTGAGCATCTAGTGCAGCAACCGTCATTCCCTGTCCGTATATCGGGTTAAAAGCGCAAACTGCATGACCGATAATTATTAAGTTTTCAGGGTAACGAGCGAGCCGCTCGTAGTGGCGCAAACGGTTTTCTGTACCTCGATAACTATAAACAGGTGTTATTGCTTCTGCGTCTTTAATTGCATCATAAATTGTCGGGGTTGGCAAAGTGCGGGCAAATTCTAGAAAACCTGCTTCGTCTGCGGGGGGATAATCGCGATCGCCCCCGATGATAAGCACCAGCCAGCGATTGCCTTCGATCGGAAAAATTGCACCGCCGCGGGTGCGAAATGGCGGTGCGGTTGACACAAATACTGGCGCAGTCTCTGACAATTTACCGCTGCCTTCATAGATGCGGCTGGCATAGCCGACAAAAGCATTGATAACGGTTTCTTGCGGAGGTTCCCAGCCCAAACTTTTCAACCATTGAGGTGTTTTGGAAACTTTGCCACTAGCATCGACTACTAAATCTGCATTCAAATTCTCTGCATGGATGTTACCAGGGTTGTGGCGATCGCGAAAACGCACCGACACCCCAGTAATCTCAGCGCGCGAGGCATTCGCCAGAAACCCCGTTACTGTGCCTCCTTCAAGGAAATGCACGTTCGTATTTTCAGCCAAGCGGCGGCGAATTTGCCAATCAAGTAAATCCCGACTGAAGATAATTAAATTATTTAGATCCGGGCTAGATTGCGGGGCCCAACCCGCCGGACTAAACCACCCGATCGACCTTGGATCTAAACTAGGAGCACCAGCAGCTACCAGTTCGTTTTCCAAGCCAGGAAAAAACTCTTCTAGGATCATTTTCCCCCGATTTAAAAGGATGTGAAGGTGACAGGATTGAGGAATACCGGGGCGAGGCGCGGGTTTTTCTGGCAAAAAATCTCGTTCAACAATACTTACTCGGTCGAAGTGTTTTGCTAATACTCTAGAGGCCAACAGTCCTGCTAAACTGCCGCCAATAATAATTGCATGACTTTCTCGCTGCACTATCGAATCCCTTCAAAGCTAATTTGCTATGGCATTGGTTGATGAATTGGGAACAATTTGTCTGGGCTTCTGTGCCGACTCTTAATATTGATCGACAAAAGATTTTCCTCTGCGATTATTTTAGTCAGACTTACCATTACTACCATCTATCTCGGGTGCCCCGCAGCGCACCTTACTCATAACTCAGAATTAACAACTTGACAACTGCCAATTTACATAGCATAAATATGCCTAAAGTGATAGCCGACCACAGACATATTTTTCCACTTCCAACTGTAGGGGGATGCTTTAGCTCGTCAATAAGGCGATGATTGCCTTTGGGGGCATGAGTCTAAAACTATACATTAGTTAACTCGCGCCAACGATCGCGCGCACCCACCCCTTAACGAGGAATATACTATGTATCAAAATTTGCCAATAAATCCACAACTGTATAACATCGGGTTCTGGCTGGCCCAAGTGCCAGTAGAACAGACTACAACCACAACCACAGTAGAAGACGCAGCACTCCTCTATTCCGGGCCGCAATTTTTTATCGCCTTGATAGCTGGAGTGGTACTCGCCTGCGCTTTCCAACTCTTGCTAACAAATTTATCAGTAGCAGCCGGCCTTTCGTACATGGGACAATCCCACGACGACGACAACCACTCGGATAGCGGCAGCCCCCCAGTCCGTCACATCGGCCGAAAAGTAGGTACTTGGACGCTAATCACCGTTACCATTGCCCTATTCTTTGCTTGCTTGCTAGCAGTTAAGCTCAGCTTGATTAGCAGTCCCGGTTTAGGTGCGATCGTCGGTTTAGTCGTGTGGGCAACCTATTTCTCAATGCTTGTCTGGGTGAGCTCCACCACCGTCGGTTCCTTGATTGGTTCCGTCGTCAACACCGCCACATCAGGCTTTCAAGCCATTGTCGGCACCGCAGCCTCGGCCATCGGCGCCAAAGCAGCTAGCAACCAAGTCGTCGCCACAGCCAAAGCAGCAGCAGCAGCAGTGGGCCATGAACTGGGTAGCGCGATCGACCCCACAAGCTTGCGCGAAAACGTCGAAGAGTACATCCAAAGCCTCAAACCGCCAGAATTAGACATCAAAGGGATGCGTAGCGAGTTTGAAAAATTGCTTAATGATCCGCAACTAAAAACCATTGCAGCCGAAAATTTGCCGAATCTCGATCGGCAAACTCTCGTAGATTTAGTAAGTTCGCGATCGGACTTATCAAAACGCGACGTAAACCGGATTGTAGACCAACTTCAAGATGCTTGGAAACAAGTAGGAAAACAAGGGCAGCAATCAGACGGCATCGCCCAATTAGTAGACTATCTCAAATCTGCTAAATCGGGAGATTTGGTCTCAGATAAATTGGGAAGTAGGGTAGAAAAAGCCCTCAGCACTCTGGGCGTTCAAAATTCGGGAGAAAGCCCGACAATGATGACCCAAGCAACGACAATGGCAGTCAATGCTTTAATGGGAATAGTATTGGGTCGCACGGATATTTCCGATTTCGATGTAGAAAAAGTAGTCGGTCAGCTCAAAACAGCTAAAGACAAAGTTACCCAGCAAAGTGATAAAATTACCGCTCAAGTCAAAGGCGAACCCGTAACTTACAGCCCAATTCGTGCGGATGTAGAAAACTACCTACTCAACACTTATTCCTGGCAGATGAACCCCCAAGCCATCGAGCGCGAATTTCGGGACGTTCTCTACGATCCGACAGCCGATCCGGGAACTGTGCGCCGCGAATTAGAAAAACTAAAACAGTCTAATTTTGCCGAAATCCTGGCTAGTAGAGGTGTTTTTACCCAAGACAAAATTAAACAAATTTCCCAGGAATTAGAAGCAATTAGACAGCGCGTTTTACAAACCGTGATCTTTGCCGAGGAGCAAGAAAAAGCTCGCGATTTGCAGTGGCGGGTGGAAACTTATTTGAAGCTGACGCCGAAAGAGGAACTGACAGCAGCAGGTATCGGGAGCGATTTCAAAAAAATCTTAGAGGATTCCGACGCTAGTGACGAACAGTTGCGCGATCGGCTTTCTCCTTACACCCGCGACAGTTTTGTGCAAATTCTCCGAGGCCGCGAAAACTTCGGATTCCAGGAAGTAGAACAGATTGTTCAAGAGTTAGACAGGACGCGAGATGTAGTTTTAGCAGATGCTAAAGGTCTGCAAGAAGCAGCGCAAGCCCGAGTAGATAACCAGTGGCAAAGAGTACAAGAATACTTGAAGTCTACGGGCAAAGAAGAACTCAATCCCGAAGGCATCAAGCGCGATTTGAAAACGCTGCTGGATAACCCAGAAGCGGGAATGTGGGCCCTGAGAGCTAGAGCTTCGAGGTTCGATCGCGAAACTTTGGTACAATTGCTATCTCAGCGGAAAGACCTCAGCGAAGACCAAGTAAATCAGCTTATCGACAGCGCCGAAGAAAATTGGCACAGTGTGCTGCACGCGCCGCAACAACTGGCAGAAAAAGCTAAGGATCAGTACGACCAAACCACAACCGCCCTGGCAGATTACCTCCGCAATACTGGCAAATCAGAACTCAATCCTGAAGGGATTCAGCGCGATTTGACGAAACTGATGGAAAATCCCAAAGAAGGGGCTTTAGCACTGCGCGGCCGCCTGTCTCATGTCGATCGCGATACTTTGGTCAAACTGCTTTCTCAGAGACAAGATTTGACCGAGGAACAAGTCAATCAAATTATCGACCAAGTGCAGGAAACCCTGGGATCGATTGTGAAAGCGCCGCGCCGTTTGGCAAAGCGGATGCAAAGCCAAGTGCAGGATTTTCAGAGTGTTTTACAAGATTATTTGCGTAATACAGGCAAGGATGAATTAAATCCCGAAGCCATCAAGCGCGACTTGCAACTACTGCTGCACGACCCGAAAGTCGGCGCTTACAGTTTGGGCGAGCGCTTGTCGCACATCGATCGAGCTACAGTTGTTTCTCTGCTGTCTCAGCGGCAGGATATTTCTGAAGCAGAAGCCAATCGTATTGTCGATGGAATTTTGTCGGTGCGCGATGAATTCGCACTGCAAATTCAGAAAATACAGGAGGGTATTCAGTCGGTAATTGACGGGATTCTCGGAAAAGTTCGGGATTACCTCAATTCGCTCGATCGCCCTGAACTCAACTATGAAGGGATTACGCGGGACGTGCGGAAGTTATTTGACGATCCGCAAGCCGGATTTGATGCTTTGCGCGATCGGCTGGGTCATTTCAACCGCGATACTTTAGTAGCACTAATGAGTTCGCGCGAGGACATTTCCGAAGCAGATGCCAACCGCTTGATCGACCAAATTGAAAGAAGCCGCAACACCGTCTTGCAAAGAGCCGAACGCTTGCAGCAAGAAGCGCAGCTTCGCCTCGAAAGCATTAAAGTGCAAGCCGAAAAACAAGCTGAAGAAACTCGGAAAGCAGCGGAAGTTGCCTCTTGGTGGCTGTTTTTCACCGCTCTTTCCTCGGCCTTTGCGGCTGCGGGCGCTGGTGCTTTAGCCGTCATCCGATAAAAAAGAGTCAATTTGCGCGATCGGATTGCAGATATATCAATCCTCGCATCATTTGTGAATTTCTTACTCCCTCCCCTTGATAAGGGGAGGGTTGGGGTGGGATAAAAAGTTTACGACTCCTGCAAGGATTGCAGATAGTGCCTGATATGAGTTTCTACTGATATCAGGCACTAATGTTAGTAAAGGATTTGATCGGGGAGTGGGAACGGGTTTGTATTAATTTCTTGGTACTGTTGAATAATGTCATGGATAAAGCCGCTCCTACCGAGTTATTGAAGATTGTGGAAACGGTGAGTCTATACATCTTAATTAGCAGTTTTGATTAATTCAAAATAGAAAAATGAAAAGCCGATTTTTTTGATTGTTGTATATTTTATTTGCGGATGTAAATGAAAAGTCGCCGGATATTCATTTCCTCTGCTATGACAATTTTTGAACGCGGTTCAAGCTTCTAGGCTAGATAGGCTTTTGGGCTTATTCCACTACTCCTGCAAGGATTGCTAGAGAAGGACAAAAATCAAAACAGCTATTGAAATGAGCTTTTTTTGGCAGACCCAACTAGGCGCGCCAGTCCGCTCTCCTCAATATTTTTTAGGTACAATAATAGTGAGGCTTCTCAACCCAGCACGCCTGTTCTACCAACCGCCCGCCGCCGTGCCGGAGTCAGTATCAAACGCAAACTGTTTTGAGTTCGATCGCCCGTTTCTTTTGAAAATGCCGATCGTCAGGTTATAACTTGTAGGTCAGAGGTTGTGCATAATAGGGAACTAAAGCTGTGAAAATACTACACTGACTGTGGGGGGCAACATACCGGATACCTTGGAAATACCAAGGGCTTTGCTTTCGTCAGCCCAGAACAGTCCAAACACGCAGGCCCTGCGATCGCCAATGCTAAACAACCTACGTCTCAAACCTCTCCTGGCTAGTTGCCTAGTAGCACCGTGAGGAGGGCGACGCCATGCAACTCCGAAAAAAAACACTATTAATCATCGGTGCAGCGCTGATCAGCCTGATTGTGGTTCTGTATGCCACTGCATCAACTATTTTGCTGCATGATTTTCACAACCTGGAGGCACAGTACGTCCGCCAGGATGTCGCACGGGCTTTGGACGCATTAGATGATGACTTGTCGAATTTAGACACCAGCGCCCAAGATTACGCCGAGTGGGACGATACTTACTCTTTCGTCGCAACACGGAACGAAAATTTTGTCAAGTCAAATTTCGTCGATTCGACATTTATTTACTTGAGACTAAACTTATTGGTGCTGCTGGACTCCAACGGTAAGACGATCTTCAGCAAAGGTTTCGACCTGAAATCCAAAACCGAAATCCCGATTCCCGAAAGCTTAAAACAGCACTTGACCGAGGCGCTACTAGACTCATCGACTGTCGAGGGCGATCGCCCCGGCCCCAAAACAGGCGTCCTCACCCTGCCAGAAGCCAGACTGCTGATTGCCGCCAAGCCCATCTTCAACAGCAACGCCCAAGGCCCGTCGCGGGGGACGCTGATCTTGGGACGCTACCTCGACAGCAGCGAAATCGGTTTGCTTTCAGAACTGACTCACCTGTCAGTGGATTTTAGATTGCCAAGTTTAGATTTTAAAGTGGGAACCGCGAACTACTCCGGGCACAGCGCCAAGGCGATGGCTCGATCGAGGCAGGAGTTGGAAAATGTCAAACTCAAAATTTCCAACCTCAAATCAGTAGAAATTTTAGTAGAGCCACTCAGCGACACCTTAGTCGCAGGATACGCCCTAATTCGCGACATCCACGGCAACCTAGCGTTGCTGCTGCGAGTAGAGACAGATCGCATCATCTACGGGCAAGGTCAGGCTACCTTGGAGCTGTTTACCTTATCAATACTGGCAGTAGGTTTAATATTTAGCGCCATCACCCTGCTGTTGCTAGAAAAATTAGTCTTGGCGAGATTGGCTTCCTTGAGCACCAGCGTCAGCAACATCGCAGCCAGCGGCGACCCAGACTTGCGCGTTCATATCGCAGGAGCAGATGAACTCGCAAGTCTGGCCGACGCCATCAACCGAATGCTAGAAGCATTGGGCAATTCTCAAGTCGAACGTAATGAAAGCGAAGACCGCTATCGGTTGATGGCCGAAAACTCAACCGACATGATCACCAGACACGACCCCAAAGGCGTGTTTATTTACGTCTCGCCAGCCAGCCGGGCTTTGCTGGGATACGAACCTTCGGAACTCATCGGCCGCGTCCCCAACAATTATTTTCACCCCGACGATTTAGAAATCATTGCCAAAGCTCACTGGAAAGTTCTGGCGCTTCCAGTTACTTACACCGTCAGCTACCGCATCCGCCGCAAAGACGGCAAATACATTTGGTTTGAAACCACCGGCCGCACGATCAGTGATCCCCAAACCGGCGAAGTGCAAGAAATTATCGGCATTTCCCGCGACATCAGCGTGCGGAAGCAAACAGAACAAGAACTGCGAGAAAGCGAAGCTGCAATCAAAGCTTTGTACCAAGTGACTTCGGCTCCCCGTACAGACCCGTTCAACCGCCTCTCTACCTTTGATTTGCGCCTCCAAGAACTTCTGGCAATGGGATGTCGGCAGTTACGCCTGTCCGTGGGAATTTTGTCCTGCATTCAAGGCGACAACTATCAAATAATGGCTGTTGAGTGTCCCGACGGGTCGATCGTCAAAGACCAAATCTATGATCTGGAAAAAACCTTCTGCGTCGCTACGGCAATGGCAAAAGAACCGATTTACTTTGAGTCGGTGAGGTTTTCGGGTTTTTCCTTCAACAGCGACGATCGAGCCTTCCCCATCGAAGCTTACATGGGCATTCCGGTCACGGTGGGAGGTCAAGTTTACGGCACTCTGTGCTTCTTTTCTCCGACTCCTGTGACAGAACCGTTCCGAGTTGTAGACAGAGAGTTGGTGAAACTGATGGCTCAGTGGGTGGGAAGCGAACTCGAACGCCAGCAAACAGGCGTAGATTTGGCAAAAGCTCGCGATCAAGCACTGGCGGCTACTAGAGCCAAAAGCGAATTTTTAGCCACCATGAGCCACGAAATTCGCACTCCGATGAATGGAGTCATCGGCATGACCGGTTTGCTGCTGGATACCCCCTTAACTCGCGAACAGCGCGATTTTGTAGAAACTATCCGCAGCAGCGGCGATGCTTTGCTGACGCTGATCAACGATATTCTAGATTTCTCGAAAATTGAGTCGGGCAAATTGGACTTGGAGAAACATCCGTTTGACATCCGCACTTGCATTGAGGAATCTCTAGACTTGGTAGCTGCTAAGGCGGCAGAAAAAAAACTGGAAGTGGGTTACTTGATCGATCGTACAGTACCGGCAACGGCGATCGGCGATAGCACCCGCTTGAGGCAAATTTTAATCAACTTGCTCAGTAATGCTGTTAAATTTACCGACGCTGGAGAAGTGGTGGTTTCGGTGACTGCCAAAAAGATTTCAGTGCCGGCGGCTAACGCTAAAGAACCGCCATTAATTGCTGGCGAACCGGTAGCAATTAACCCAGCATACGAAATACATTTTGCGGTCAAAGATACCGGTATCGGCATTCCGAGCGATCGCATGGATCGGCTATTTAAATCTTTCAGTCAGGTTGATTCTTCAACGAGCCGGCAGTACGGCGGTACCGGATTGGGTTTGGCAATTAGCAAGCGTTTGGCCGAAATGATGGGCGGCCGGATGTGGGTGGAAAGTATGGGTAGTGTCGCGGGCAATCCTCCTGCCGATTTTAGATCATCGGCAGTTTTTGATTTGGGATGGGCGGAATCTTGCGAAATAGCCGAAAAATATAGCTATGGCAAATCTGTACTCAGCAACAAGCCGATCGGCCAAAATACGAAATCTGTTGGCTCTACTTTTTATTTTAGTACGATCGTTTCTGGCTGCAAGAATTCCTTACCACTTAACTTGAGCAATTCTCAACCTGAATTAGCTGGCAAGCGAGTCTTAATTGTCGATGACAATGCTACCAACCGCAGAATTTTGACTCTCCAAGCTCAGTCTTGGGGAATGGTGGCTAGGGCTTCAGCTTCGGCTCGTTTGGCTTTAGATTGGCTGGCTGCTAAAGAGATGTTTGATTTGGCAGTTTTGGATATGCAAATGCCGGAAATGGACGGGTTAGCTTTAGCGGCGCAAATTCGCCGGTACCCTGATTGCGAAAAGTTGCCGTTAGTGATGCTAACTTCGATCGGCAGGCAAGAAATTAACTCTCCTGCTATGGAGATGGATTTTGCTGCTTTTTTGAATAAACCCATCAAACAATCTCAGCTTTACAATGTTTTAATCAATATTTTTGGAGAACAGACAACGGAATTTAAAGGGCAGCGCACCAGCGGGGCTTTCTTGCAAAGCATACCCATGCTGGCTGAGAACTTACCTCTGCGGATTCTGTTGGCTGACGATCATTTGGTGAATCAGAAGGTGGCTTTGCAAATTTTACAGCGGATGGGGTATCGCGCGGATGTGGCGGGAAACGGTATCGAAGTGCTCGAAGCTTTGCGCCGCCAGCCTTACGATGTGGTGCTGATGGATGTGCAAATGCCGGAAATGGACGGACTGGAAACTACCCGCCACATCCGCGAGCAATTTTTAGCAGATTTAACTTTAGAAAATCCCACGGGAGAATCAGAGGTTTCCGTAACAAATGAGCAATCTCATAATCTAGACTCGACCAAAAATCCCACGGGAGAATCAGAAGTTTCCGCAACTGATGAGCAATCTAACAATCGAAAATCCCGAATCGAAAATCCCAAATTGACTGACGAGGAATCTAACAATCGAAAATCAAAAATCGAAAATCGAAAATCGACAAGGCCTTGGATTGTGGCAATGACGGCAAATGCGATGCAGGGCGATCGCGAAGAGTGTATGGCTGCCGGGATGGACGACTATTTGAGCAAGCCGATCGCCATTGAGCAGTTGGTGCGAGCTTTGATCGCGTGTAAATCTCGATCAAACTCCGCATTCGATCGTCTGCAGCCGATCGTTTGTTTGGATGCCCCGGCGGCACAGATCGCAGGAACGAGTGAATTACAAGTGCGATCGAATGTGGGTATTGCAGGAAATCAACAACTCACCATTCCCAATTCGCCGGCCGTCGTCGATTGGGGTGCATCAAATCTCGATCGGGCTTTGTCAGAGAGTGGCGATTCCCTGAGTCCCAAGATTATAGAGGGACTGCGAGAAGTGGAAGCTTTGGACGAGGCGATCGAGATTTACCTCGAAACAGCTCCCGAACTGCTGCGAGGCATCTCTATGGCTCTGTGCAACGCCGATCCGCTGGCTTTGCGGCGATCGGCTCACTCTTTAAAGTCGATTAGCGGTACTCTCGGTGCTTTTCGCTTGTTTGAGCTGTGCGAGGAACTCGAAATCATGGGCCGCATGGGAACAGAGGCGAACAAGCCTTTATCTGATCCGGTCTGCGCGCTTTTAGAACAGGTTGAGGCCGAGTATCAAAGAGTTGAAACGGCGTTGAAAATAGAAAGGCTGTACAGCGAGACAATCACAGAATAATTAACAAATGATAATTAACTATTTGAAGCGAAACAGATATCATGGATCACAATCTAGTTGCTAATATAGTAATATTTTCTGTATTACTACCTTGTACTTTGTACATTGCTTACGCCGCGAAAGTAGCCCTCAATCTCAACCTCGATCTATTCGGTGCAGGTCACACCCCTGCGAAATTAGAAGAGATATCCCGTGGAATCATTAAGTGTAAGTGGTTCCCTAATTCCCACCACTGCCCCGGAAATAATCATGTTAAATAATCAGTCATAAGCTGTTGTGCATTTAACAATAGTCAGGACAGTTTTTATAGGGCCCAGTGGCTTAGGCTCTCTTGACTTCGCAGCCCCTGTGGATAATTAAATCAATGTCAGCTCCACCCCTGACGCGGCATTTAATTCGACTTTTTTATACTCCTTGCCCCGCGTAAGCTTTTAGTATCGTTCCCAAAACTGTCCGGAGTATTGATTTAAATTGAATGTCAAAAAATAATCTACAGCATATTCGGTGGTTCGTGAAGTACACTATAAAGCTCTATTGTTGGTACATTGTTATGTAGGGTGCGGATCTGCTCATGTTTAATGAAACTTGCAGATTGACTGGTGGCGACGCACCGATGCTTACGACCCTTGTTGTGTGTACCGCATATACATGGAATATGCTGTAAGTCTTGTGGGGAGTAGGGGTAGGGCCAGAAAGCCCGCCCTCAATATGCAATGTAAATGCGTGACAGCTTAAACGTATCAAAACCGAATAAACCAGGCTTTTCGGGGGGGTGCATCTCAATTTTGTAGAATATACAGCATATTCCAGGTTGATGAAGTACAGTAGCCGCTAAATTTATATTGTGTGATTTTAATATGTAGGGTGCGTCGCTGCGACCTTTTAAATAGAACTTGCAGATTGTTGGTGGCGACGCACCTTACTTACTACAAGATTGTGTGTACCGCACATACATGGAATATGCTGTATTTGCAAAAATGAGATGCACCCTGGCGGGCTTTAAGCCTCATTAAACTTCTGCAATTTCAGGTGCAATTTCTGGATCTACTTGTTCAAAATTCACTTTATTATAGATATCTGCCACAGCAATTTCAAAGGATACTGAAGCAAGCGCGATCGTCTCATCCAATTCATTGTACTCAGCAAACGACCATCGCTTATCATCCGTCTTAGAAAAATGTTCGATATATCTCCGATTTTGGTCGATTAATAAGTATTCTTCAAGAGTGGGAATTGTGCGGTATCCCTCAAATTTTTTGCTGCGATCGTATCCTTTAGTTGACGCTGACAAAACCTCAATAATTACCCTGGAATTGGTAATCGTATCGGTGCGGTTATTATAATACTCCGGCTCCCCACATACTACCATCACATCGGGATAAGTATAGATGCGCTTCTTGGGTATCCACAAGCGGACATCGCTCATGAAAACTCGATAGTCTAGTTTTTTGAACGCAAAATTGAGTTCGGTACTGAAATTGAGCGCTATTTGATTGTGATTGGTAGAGCCACCGGCCATAGGAAATATTTCACCGTCAATGTATTCGCTTTTGTAGTCAGCAGCTTCTTCTAGTGCTAGATATTCCTCGATCGAGTAGTATCGTTGTTCAGTAAGTTGCATAGTTCTATTAGAGAGCATTTAACTGAGGCTTTTGTTTAGTGTAACATTTTTGGGTAAGCTTTTTAAGGTTGAGTTTGTGTAGGGGGTTTTTGAGATTGTTGGTTTCTCGTATGAATTGTTGGTAAACTCGTCCGCACCCAGCCGATCGCCTAGATTTATCTGATATGCGATTGCATCCCAAAAATGGTAGATTCGGATTTGTCGTTGGGTGGGGGCGGGTTTTCGAGATTTTTGGTCTGAGGCGATTATGGTTGGTGAACCCGCCCCTACGGTAATTTGGGGAAACACGCTTACTTTTTAGTTACCACAACCCAATCGTCCGCTGTTTTGACAACCTCAGCATTCTGCAAACGTAAATGTTTTAAAACGGGTTTTTCTAACAGAAAATAAGGTTGAGAAAGAGTTTGCCATTTCTGTTTGAGCGTCGGCGCGTCGGCGACAATAACTTGGCGTTCACTGTAAAAATTCAGCGAGGGACGGCCCAAGCGGTGAGAAGTAAACACTTGTTGACCGGCCGGAGTTCCTGTGCGGACAATTTCGGCGATCGGCTTCACAGGATAATCCTCCGCCAGTTCCCAAACCCAGTTATCTGAAGCCACCAATACCAACAGCGTCAGGTAAGTTCCCCAAATTAAAACTAATATAAACTGCCGATCTTTGCGGTGCAGCAACACGGCCACCAGTGTCATTGTTAAAGCTACAAATATCAGCATTAACTGCAAATCTCGCTCGATCGGCACAATGTATTTCCCAATTTGCACTAAGCCACTGAAGTAAATGCAGCCGACAACACCAAGTACAGCCAGCACTGCGAAAATCGCGGGATGAGGCAACAAAGAAATAGCATCAAAATGTTCTTCTGCTTTCTCTTTAATCGGCTCTGGCGGCAGCCACAGTTGCTCCCAAACTTCAGCGAGATAACTGCCAACGGCAAGAGCAAAAGCTGGATAAATTGGCAAAACATACCACGGCAATTTAGTAGTCATCACAGAAATAGCCAGCAGATATACTCCACTCCAAACCAATACTAATTTTGGCCCTGGAAAATTGCGATTTTCCCAACTCAAACGCAGCCCTTGCAGATAAAATAACTGCCACGGCCAAGCTAATTTTAAAATTTCTAAAATATAGTACCAGGGCGGGCCTTTGTGACTGCTCACAGGTTCCGAAATGCGTCGGAAAGATTCGTTAACTAAATTAGCGTGGATGAAATATTGGCCGTAGTGCAGCCATTGGGCAAAATACCAAGCCGCTACTGGCAATGTTCCGATCGCCAATCCGCCCCAAAGATAGCCAGAAGTAAGGAGTCGCGGGGTATCCCAAACCAAAAAAATACAGCCAACAGCAGCCAGCAGCAGCCCCAACATGACGCCCTTAGTCAGGCAAATGAGTCCGAACCCAATCCCCGCCCCCAAAGCGTAGCGCAAGTCGCGGCGCGATCGTAGCAAACACCACATCGCCCCCAGCAAAAAACACAAAACCGCTCCATCCAACATCGCCAAACGTCCATGTCGCACCACCGGTAACAGCGTCAGATAAACGAGGGCAGAAAAAATGGCGATCGACCGTCTGGGAAACAACTCCCTGCCAATGGCGTAAAGCAGGGGCACTGAAGTGGCTGTCAGCATCGCCGGTACCAACCTCGCCGTGAATTCACTGACACCGCCTGCCGCAAAACACAGCCCGATTAGCCAGTGTACCAGCGGCGGTTTGTTGAAATAAGGCATAGAGTCGATCGTCGGATACAGCCAATTTAAGTTGCCGCGCCAAATTTCGCGACTTACCTGCGCTGCAATGCCTTCATCCCAATCCCGCAAAGCCACGCCGCCCAGATTCAGCCCGAAAATCAGCACTGCAGCCAACAGAAAAGCCAGCATCCACACTTTGTCTGTAAAGCTGTCATTCCAGCGATTTTTCAGTTTGTGGCCCAGGAATGGAAAGATTTCTGACATAAGTTAAGAGAGTTTTGAGCGTCCCAAACTGCAGGTAAACTTAGACAGCAGTTATTTGCAACTAGGAAAATACCATGAACTTGCCTGTAATTATAGATATTATCATTGGCTTAGTCTTTATCTACCTGACTTTAAGCTTGCTAGCTTCGGAAATTCAGGAACTGATTGCTACTGTTTGGCAGTGGCGGGCGGAACATTTAAAGAAGTCGATCGAAGTGCTGATTTCTGGAGGCAGCGAAGGCGCGAAAGATCCCCTGCAATTTAAGCGAGTCGGACATTTGGCTCATTCGATTTACGCCAATCCGATTATCAAAGATTTGAATCAGGGAGCGAAAGGGCTTGTATCAGAGGGATTCCGCTCTGTTACGCACCGCATGGGGGATTTGTACCACGGAGTTACGGGTACTAAAAATGTTTTCGGCAATAAATCTAGTGGCCCTTCTTATATTCCAGCCGAGTGTTTTTCGGCTAGCCTTTTGGAGACTTTAAAGGTTTCTAGTTTGCTCAGCTCTATCTCTAAAACCCGATTGGAAAGATTTAAAGATTTACAATTAGCACAAATTCAACAAATTGGAGACAATCTGAGTTTGCCGGATGCTACTAAACCGATTATTGAGCAAGAATTTAGGTGGTTAACGGCGGAGTTCGATCGAGTTGCTGAAGATTATCAAAACAATTTAGCAAGTTTGAACAACAGCTTAGATCGGATGTCGGAAAAGCTAGGATTTTATATTAATGATTCTCAGGTTTATCTACCAGAAACCGAGCTAGCAGGGAGAGAATTTCAGAGGCAGATGGCATTTGTCAAGGCTCGTTTTGACAGCAAAATTGAGCGGGTGGCGCTGCTGGGGCAACTGCAACCGAGTTTCAGCAATCTGTTAAATACTGTTAAAAAAAGTCAAGATACGGTAGCAGAAATTATGGAACTAAAAGAGGAGAGTCCAATTTATCAACAAATTCAAGAAACCTTGGACAGTATGCCAGAATCTTTGAAACGAAGCCTTTATATTTTAGCGCAGCGCGCTGAAAAAAGCGGCGGAGATACTCAAGAGCAGTTGCAGCGTTTTCAGAAAGAAATTGAAATTTGGTTTGACCAATCGATGGAGCGTGCTTCTGGCGTTTACAAGCGGAATGCCAGAGGGGTGGCGATTTTGCTCGGAACTGCGATCGCTGTCGCTGCTAATGCTGATAGCATTCATATTATTAATCGGTTGTCGAAGGATTCGATGTTGCGATCGACTGTGAATTTGTACGCTCAGCAGTTGGTAACAAACAATGCTAAGACTCAATCAAATAATTTAACCAGTCTGACAAAAGTTCAACAGGATGTCGATCGAGCTTTGGATCAGGTAGCTCTGCCTTTTGGATGGAGCGAACAGAACAGCTTAGAACGAGATAAGCAGGGGAATTTATTGTGGCTGGCTTTGATTGCAAAATTGTTTGGTTGGATATTGAGCGGCGTAGCTATTTCTATGGGGGCTGCTTTTTGGTTTGAGGCGCTCAACAAGATTATTAATATTCGCAATGCAGGGAAAAAACCCCCATCTTCCACAGAATCTTGATCGGTGCAGTTGCGAGGCCAGTTAACTAACTGTCATACCCTTTTAGATTTTAGATTTTAGCTAGGGGAATGACTGAAGACTATCGAGGTTTGAAGCACCGGCTGACAGTTGGATTTTTTGTTAAAAGTGGTATCACGGATAGGATATCGGATCGATCGGTAATTACGCGTTGGCCGGAAGTAAGGGAAAACACGCAGAATATAAATTCCGTGCGATCGCGGATGGCAGTGCAGCAGAAATAGGCGAAACTGATAGATAGGTTAAATAATAATCAGCAAAATAAACAAGGTCGCTGGCAGTTTCAGAAACTCTGAATCCAAGGCTGTATCTACCGCTCAACTCACTTTTGGAGGACGGAATATGTTGACTTCTTTAAGCGAAACGACTCGCGCCTCGGAATACCCAACTCCCCCATCCAAAAGCTTTGTATTCAAGGACTCCAGCATCAATGAAGGTGGATATTTTGTTTCCAGAATTTTGGCTGGGGAATCTGAGTGCATTGAGAAAATGACCTCCGCACTTCAAAAATCTGCCTCTATCCTTAGAGAGATTGACAAAGTTGGATTGACTTCTGATCGCAGCTTCGGCAATCTGCAATTAGGCTTTTTTATCCTCAGTTCAGATTACCTCGAACAATACAAAAGTCAATTGCCAAAATCGCATACCTCTATGACTCAAAACAACGGAGTTGGTTCGTGTTATGCCGATCAATATAGTGATACACTCAGCAACGGCGGTGGGAGCGATCGACTGTTTGCTAATTAAGGAGAGTGATTTAATGGAGGGTGTGGAACGTACCGAGGGCGACTGGACCCGAATACAATTTTAATTAGGGAGGCAGGCGCGATCGCAATCAACGATTTGATCTGACTCAACCTGCAATCAGATAAACTCCCGCTGAATAATTTGAATCACGTTTGTAGTGAGGATGACAATCCTCACAGTGTCGGTAGCACCCCATAAGCCAATTGATTTATAGCCATGGGTTCCACTTAATATCAGACTGTTTTGAGTGTTAGTAAATACGACGTAACCTTCCGGGTAATAAGTATTTGGATGTATCGCAAACCTAGCAACTTCAAAGCATATAGAATTATTCAAAATCTACATAATTCAGTTTTTCGTTAGATGAAATATAGCTAGGGAAACTGTAGTGCATTGTGCCTATATGTAAAATATCACACTCAAATAAAAACTACTAAATATAATTAAGAGGAGTTATTCTTGGGGGAATTACCCCCAGCATTTCCGAATACCTGAACTCCCGCTACTGTTAGCCAAATAAGGTCGAAGAAATTTGGATGGTAGAACCTAGATTGATTTCTTTTAATATTCGCAATAAGTGTTGTAATATATTCCCAGCGGTAGAGGTCTAAATTTCTATTGTGGTCAGGGTGCAACCGATAAATATGATAAGAATAAATTAATAAAAATTTTGAAAAAAGTGCACTATCTCCCAATTTAGTGTTAAGATATAATCAAACAAGTCTGATGAGGTTACTCTAGGGTGTATCTACTAATAATGCCCTTAATGGAGTCTCCAATATGAGTTCTACATTCGCTCAAGTTAACTCACAATCTTCTTTTGAAAAACTGCCACTGCGCTCCTTAGTCTTCATTGACTCCGGCGTGGAAGATTACGAGTCAATTACAGCGGGAGTGCTGCCGGGACAGCAGGTAGTAATACTCGATCGCGCCAAAAACGGCATCGAACAAATCACCTCGGAGATGGAAAAATACGCCTCTACTAAGGGGGCGATAGACTCGGTTCACATTATTTCTCACGGCAGTTCTGGCAGCCTACAATTAGGCAATACCGCTCTGGGTTCAGATAATATAGAGCAATACAAAAGCCAGTTGGAAAAGTGGCAAACTTCACTAGCCCCCCAAGCAGACATCATGCTGTACGGCTGCGATGTAGCAGGCGGTACAGGTGCTAATTTCGTCGATCGATTCAGCCAATTAACCGGGGCTGACGTGGCGGCATCCACCAACACAACCGGCAGTGGCGGCGACTGGAATTTAGAATTTGTTACGGGCAAAATTGAATCTCCCTTAGCCTTGGGGCCAGAGGTTATGGCAAGTTACCAAGGTGATTTAGCTACGATCGTAGTAGCCAACAATAGCGATAGCGGGCCGGGTTCATTAAGGGCTGCGATCGCCACGGCTGTTGCCGGCGATATCATTACCTTCGCTCCAGGTTTAGCCAGCCAAACCATTACCCTCACCAGCGGTCAACTCGATATTCCCGTTGGCAAAAACATCACGATTGACGGCGCAGCAGCAGCGGGTTTAACCATCAGTGGCAACAACGCATCCCGCGCCTTTTTTGTCAATGCCAACGTTGCAACTGCTACTAATTTTGTGGTCAAAAACCTGATTATTACTAACGGCAAAACTACCGATCGAGGTGGCGCGATCGGCACAACCGACGAAGTAAACCTCACCGTAGAAAACGTTCAGTTCAACAACAACGTCGCCGATCAAGGTGGTGGCGCAATTTTCGGTAATTTCAACAATACCCTGACTGTTACAAACAGTAAATTCAACGGCAACGTAGCCACCGCAGCTAACGATGAACGCGGTGCAGGTGCGATCGGCTTTTTGAGTTTCAAAACTTTTACAGTCACCAACAGCGACTTCACGAACAACAAAGGAATTAACGGCGGGGCAATTAACAGCCTTCAAGGTAAGCTGACAATTGACAACTCCCGATTCATCGGCAACGATACCACCGCAGCCACTTTCGCCACAGGTCAGCCCAATGATTTCTTAAGAGGTTTCGGCGGCGCACTTTATACCGATCGAGCCAGCAATCCCAGCGAAGCTTCCGGCACAATTAAGATCACCAAAAGTGTATTTCAAGACAACAAAGGGCGAGGCGAAGGCGGAGCCGCTTATCTGTTTACCGGCACCCAAGACAGCGTAAGTATTGCAGACAGCACCTTCCAAAACAACGAAATTCTGTCGCTTTCCGGTGGCAACAACGGAGTTGGAGGCGGGTTAGTAAACTTGAGCAACGGCCTCAACAAAGGACTTACCGTCTCCAACACCACCTTTGCTGGCAACAAAGCCCCCGGTCAAGGTGGCGCAATGTGGATCATGGATGCGCCTACCACCATTACCAACAGCACCTTTTCTGGCAACCAAGTTACTGGGACTACCGACTTTTACGGCAATGTCGGTGGTGCAATGGCTCTTTATTCCCCCACAACCATCGTCAACACCACCATTGCCGATAATTCCGCCCGTTGGGTGGGCGGAGGCATCTCGGCTGCGGAAGGAAAGCCTGTCAGCGTCAAGAACACGATTTTTTCTAACAACACGGCGGGGAATGAGTTTGGCATTCAGCAGCACACCAGCAGCGAACTAACTGACCAAGGTGGCAATTTTCAGTGGCCTGTCAAAAAAACCACTAACTTCAACGATTACAATGCGACGGCAAGCATTACGATCGCAGATCCCTTACTCGGCCCTTTGCAAAACATCAACGGCGCTTTCGTAAGGCCTCTGCTGACAGGAAGTCCGGCCATTGACAAAGGAGTACCAAGCGGCGCACCAGCTACGGATCAGCGCGGCCAGACTCGCCCTCAAGATGGTGATAGCATCCCAGGTGCGATCGTGGACAGTGGATCTTTTGAATTGGGAGGTAGTGTCGTCCCAGTGCCAACACCGACTCCGGCGCCAACCCCGACACCGACA
>NZ_JAUBRH010000020.1:22288-96273 GCF_036701775.1 Microcoleus sp. N9_A2
CCGGCGCCAACTCCAACTCCCACACCGACTCCGGCGCCAACTCCGACACCGGCGCCAACTCCAACTCCCACACCGACACCGGCGCCAACTCCGACACCGGCGCCAACTCCAACTCCCACACCGACTCCGGCGCCAACTCCGACACCGGCGCCAACTCCAACTCCCACACCGACTCCGGCGCCAACTCCGACACCGGAACCCACTCCAACTCCCACACCGACTCCGGCGCCAACTCCGACACCGGCGCCGACTCCAACTCCGACACCGATTCCAACTGAGACTCCGACACCCACACCGGAACCCACTCCGACACCCACACCGGAACCCACTCCGACACCCACTCCGACTCCGGCGCCAACTCCCACACCGGAACCCACTCCGACACCCACACCGACTCCGGCGCCGACTCCAACTCCGGCGCCGACTCCGCCGCCGACACCAACTCCCGCACCGACACCAACTCCGGCATCGGATGGTTCCCTGCTCGATAGCCTCAACGCCCCGCAACTCGACTCTGCCACCATCACCCCCAACCCCGTCCAAGAAACTATCAACGGCGGTAACGATGCCGATTTCATCATGGGCGGTGTCATCAACGAGTCGATTAACGGACTTGTCGGCAACGATATTCTTTACGGTATGGGCGGCAATGACAACATTGACGGCGGTGCAGATAACGACTCAATCTTCGGCAATGGAGGCAGCGATTTCATCTCTGGCGACGCTGGCAACGATACCATCTACGCTGGCAAAGATAATGACACTGTGGTTGGTGGTGAGGGCGACGACTTGTTGAGGGGAGATTTAGGCAATGATACAGTTGCCGGCGGCCTTGGCAACGACAGCATTTTCGGCGGTAAAGATGACGATATCTTACTCGGTGAAGATGGAGACGACTACATTTTAGGCAACTTAGGAAATGACACAATTAATGCTGGAAACGGCAACGATATTGCCTTTGGCAATGAAGGTGCAGACCTAATTTTTGGCTTATTGGGAAATGACACGCTTTATGGCGGCAAAGAAAACGACAGTCTCGATGGCGGTGAGGGCAGCGACTTGCTGTTCGGCGGCAATGAAAACGATGTGCTGTTCGGCGACATCGGTAACGATACCATGTACGGCGGCAAAGGTAATGATATCCTCAGTGGCGGTGCTGGGGACGATTTCCTTTCCGGGGATGTTGGGGACGATACATTGACTGGAGGTTCGGGAAATGATGTGTTTTTCCTCAATCAAAGTTTTGGTAGCGACATCATTACTGATTTCCGCAAGGGTGAGGATTTAATTGGGTTGAATTCTGGTTTGAGTTTTAATCAACTCAGTATTACTTCCAGCAACAATCAGACTTTGATTACTGTGACGGACACTAATCAATTGTTGGCGAAGCTTAACGGTATTACACCCGGTATTCTGACTGCTACCGATTTCACTCAGGTAACAATCTAACTGCCTGGGGTAGGGTTCACTATAAGCAGCCAGCCCGCTTAGAAGTGGTGAAGAAAGCTCTCAAAATCCTGAAATTTGGTGGATGACGTTAGCGCAGCCCGCCCCTACGGGGGCTACGCCAACGAATAGGATCGCTCGATCTGATTCTTTTCAACAGCGATCGGTAATAAATCTTGTTTATTGCCGATCGCCCACACCTAGAATTAGGCACATCCGTCTATTGCAATCCTGAGCTGGCTAGCCATAAGCAGCGCCCGAATAAAGCCAGCTTTTTTAGCCACTAAATTTCTGATTTTTGGGAACTTTTTTCGAGCCACAAAAAAGTTAAATTAATCAAATCTTTAGGCGATTTTCCTGGTTTTAGCTAAGGTGAATGTATCAGGTAATAGCTAGAGCAATTGTCAGAAATTTGCAACTCCAGAAAAATTTTTTGGAATTTAACTGACCAAGGCTACAAAATGGTTTAATGCACTACTTATCTGGCTAAGGGTGTGCATAGCCAATCTACATAGAGAGGTTCCCCGTGCCGGACTATTTACCAAAAAAAATTGGTTTAAAGCCTCTCCCTGATCGGGAGAAATTAAAAGAAGACTATTCATTACTCCAATCCTCTTCCTTCCAGGTAGAGGTCGCTATCAACTGTCAACTGTCAACTGTCAACTGAAATTACATCCTCTGCTGTTAATTGCTAAAAAAATCGCAATTTTCACACAGCTTAAGCTGATTAGGGAGACAAGTCTCGGATTTCACTTAGGGATAAAATTAAAGTTTTCCACTAAATTTTAATCTCCCCGATGGAGCACCGAGGTTTTAATCCTGCCTACTGCATTCTGCATCTTTAGCCTTCTGCTTTCAAGGTGAATCTACCAGCAAATAGTAAACATTCTCATGGGTATGCGAAATGAGTTCAACTTTTGCCATCAACATGGATTCACAATCTGTTCTCCGCAATGCTGGTTCTAAATCTATTGTCTTCATTGATTCCGACTTAGATGACTATCAAACTCTTGCGGGTGGCGTGCTTCCCGGTGCCGAACTCATCATTTTAGATAAAAATGGTAACGGAGTCGAGCAAATTACTGCGAAACTGCAAACAATTTCTGCTGCGGGAGGAACTGTAGATCAAGTTCACATTTTTTCTCACGGCAATTCTGGCAGCTTGCAGCTAGGTTCTGCAACGCTGAATTCGGATAATTTGCCGCAATATGAAAGCCAGTTGCAAGGGTGGCGAAATGCGCTAAGCGACAAAGCAGATATTGTGCTTTACGGTTGCGATGTTGCGGCGGGTTCGGGAAGTGATTTTGTCGATCGCCTGGGCGAGTTAACCGGGGCTGATATTGCGGCATCTAGCGATCGCACTGGCCGCGGCGGTAACTGGAATTTGGAGTTTGCCAAGGGTGATATTGAAGCACCGCTAGCCTTGACTCCAGAGGCAATGGCGGATTACCGAGGGACTTTAGCGACTATTACCGTTACCAACAATAATGATAGCGGGGCTGGTTCCTTGAGAAGTGCGATCGCCTCCGCAGCAGCCGGCGACACCATTCAATTTGCCTCCACTCTTGCCAATCAAACAATTACCCTCACTTCCGGTCAACTTGTCATCAACAAAAACTTGACAATTGATGCAGTTGGTGCAGCCAATTTAACCATCAGTGGCAACAATGCTTCGCGGGTTATCCTCACTGAAGGTTCAACCAATGTTACTCTCAAAAACCTGATTGTTGCCAACGGTAAAGCTTCTGGAAGCGATCCGAATAATGAGGTAACTAGCGCAGGTGGTGGGATTCAAACTGGCGGTAACAGCACTTTAAATTTAGAAAATTGCCAAGTCAATAATAACGTCGCTGGTTACGCTGGTGGGATTTATACAGGCTTTAAGAGTACCACAAATGTGCTTAATAGTACATTTGAAGGCAATGATGGGCGATCGGCTAACAGCGAACGTGGCGGCGGTGCGATTGCCACAAAAAGCGGCAGTTCTCTCACTGTCAAAGGCTCTACTTTCACCAACAACAAAGGCATTAACGGCGGAGCAATTAACCACCTTTTAGGCAACCTAACCGTCGAAAATTCTACTTTCTTAAATAACGATTCTACCGCTGGAACCGGAGGAAATACCAGTGGTTATGGTGGTGCAATTTACACCGATGGTGCTAATGCTTCCGGTGCAAATAGTACACCTGGGCCCGTTGGTGGCACGATCGCAATTCGGAACAGTCGCTTTGAGGGCAACAAAGGTGCAGGACAAGGTGGCGGGATGTTCCTGTTTGTCTATCCCGCAGACAAAATTATTATTGAAGGCAGTACAATCGTCAACAACCAAGTAACTAAAGGTTCCAATGGCGATTCACTTGGTGGCGGTTTACGAATTGGCAACGGCGAATTTACAATCAGCAACACTACTTTTTCCAACAACTTAGCGCAGAGTCAAGGTGGTGCTTTATGGGTAGGAGAAAAATCTCCCGGTACTATTATCAACAGTACCTTTGCAGGGAATAAAGCAGAAGACGCTAGTGGCAAAAGTGGTTTGGGTGGTGCAATGATGTTGAATACTCTTGAATCCATTAGCATTGTCAACAGCACTATTGCTAAGAATTCAGCAGGATTTCAAGGCGGAGCATTTTGGGGTGGTGGTTCACAAATTACTCTCAAAAATACAATTGTTGCTAACAATACCGCAAATAATGGTGGCAATGCTTGGAATATCAAACAAAATGCTGGTAACAGCAAATTTAGTGATGGCGGTGGCAATTTTCAATGGCCAGCCAAAAATCCTAATGACTCCAGTGATTTTAATGTCACAGATGCTGTGACTATTGCTGACCCTAAATTGGATGTTTTGCAAACTATTAATGGTTTCTCTGTGATGCCTTTGCTAGCAGGAAGTCCGGCAATTGATCGGGGTATTGCTGCTGGTGCACCTGCTACTGATGAGAGGGGACAAACTCGCGTTGACGGTGATAGTAATGGAAGCATAATTGCTGATAGTGGTGCCTATGAATTTAACGGTACTGTCACCCCAACACCGACTCCGACTCCTGTACCCACTCCCACACCCGCGCCAACACCGACTCCGACACCAACTCCCACACCGACTCCAACTCCAACACCAGCTCCGACACCCACACCGACTCCGGCGCCAACTCCCACACCGGCGCCGACTCCGCCGCCGACACCAACTCCCGCACCGACTCCAACTCCGCCTGCAGATGATTGCCTACTCGATAGCCTCAACGCCCCGCAACTAGATCCTGCCACCATCACCCCCAACCCCGTCCAACAAACTATCAACGGTGGCGACACTACCGACTTCATCATGGGCGGTGGCATCAACGAATCGATTAACGGACAAGCCGGCAACGATACTCTCTACGGCATGGGCGGCAATGACAACATTGACGGCGGCGCAGATAACGACTCAATCTTCGGCAATGAAGGCAGCGATTTCATCTCTGGCGACGCTGGCAACGATACCATCTACGCTGGCAAAGATAATGACACTGTGGTTGGTGGTGAGGGCGACGACTTGTTGAGGGGAGATTTAGGCAATGATACAGTTGCCGGCGGCCTTGGCAACGACAGCATTTTCGGCGGTAAAGATGACGATATCTTACTCGGTGAAGATGGAGACGACTACATTTTAGGCAACTTAGGAAATGACACAATTAATGCTGGAAACGGCAACGATATTGCCTTTGGCAATGAAGGTGCAGACCTAATTTTTGGCTTATTGGGAAATGACACGCTTTATGGCGGCAAAGAAAACGACAGTCTCGATGGCGGTGAGGGCAACGACTTGCTGTTGGGCGGCAATGAAAACGATGTGCTCTGTGGCGACATCGGTAACGATACTCTGTACGGAGGCAAAGGTAATGATATTCTCAGTGGCGGTGCTGGGAACGATTTCCTTTCCGGGGATGTTGGGGATGATACTTTGACGGGAGGTTCGGGAAATGATGTGTTTTTCCTCAATCAAAGTTTGGGTAGCGACATCATTACTGATTTCCGCAAGGGTGAGGATTTAATTGGGTTGAATTCTGGTTTGAGTTTTAATCAACTCAGTATTACTTCCAGCAACAATCAAACTTTGATTACTGTGACGGATACTAATCAATTGTTGGCGAAGCTTAACAATATTACCCCCGGTATTCTTACCGCTAGCGATTTCATTACTCTGTAGTTATTATAGCAATCCTCGCATCATTTGTGAATTTCTTACTCCCGATCGAGCCGGTTCGGGGCAGGGTTGGAGTGAGGGAAAAAATTTACGACTCCTGCAAGGATTGCTATAATAAAGCGGACTTGATGTTATTCCGTTCCAATACGATCGCACAACAAGCGATCGCCCTTTTCCACCATCGCATTTGTCCGCAAATAATCCCGCAGGCGATCGCACCCGTAACTCAATAAATCCAGATTCAAAACTTGCTCCACATTCCACAAAATCAGCGTATTATCCTCGCTGACAGAAGCCACAAACGCCCCATCCGAACTATACGCCACTCCCCGAATCGCCCCAGAGTTACCTCTGAGAGTCGTTAATTCCGTACCGTCAGAGTTCCACAACTTCACCGTATTATCCACACTACCAGAAGCAATAATCTTACCGTCCGGGCTAAATGCCACCCCCCAAACCGCCGCCGCGTGACCTTCAAGAGTTCTCACTAACTTACCATCCACAGTCCAAATCTTAACAGTATTGTCCCCACTGCCCGAAACAAGAAATTTACCGTCAGGGCTAAACGCCACCCTCCACACCGCAGCAGTATGACCTCGAAAAGTTCGTAGGGGCAGTGCCCCCGTGCCTGCCCCGTCAAGCTTCCACAACTTAACAGTACCATCGCCCCCAGCCGAGGCAATTAGCTGACCGTCCGGGCTAAATACCACCTGCCAAACAGGAGCATAATGTCCTGTCATAGTATGCAATAAAGTACCATTGGGCCGCCAAAGTTTAATAGTATTATCTTGACTGCTAGAAGCAATAATTTGACCGTCAGGACTGAAAGCCAATCCAAAAATCGTAGCGTTATGACCTACCAAAGTTGCGATCGCATTTCCGTTTTGAGTCCAGATATTCACCTGATTATCGTTTGTGCCAGAAGCAATTAACTTGCCATCGCGACTCAGTGCAACAGCATAAATCGCAGTATTTTGTCCAGTGAAAGTCCTCAATAATTTGCCTTGCCGACTCCAAAGTTTAGTCGTGCCATCCTCACTACCTGTAGCGATTGTAGAACTATCTGCACTCAGTGCGATCGCCCAAATCCCAGCTTTATGTGCACTAATAATCGTCCGCAAAGGGTTGTGACTCTGCCACAGCCTCACCGTATTTTCTGCACCCGCCGAAGCAATAAAACTGCCGTCAGGACTCCAAGCCATCCCCCAAATCCCAGCAGTGTGACCTCTAAAAGTCGTCAGTTCTGTTCCGTCGTCAACATTCCATAGTTTTACAGTCCCATCCCGACTTGCCGTAGCGATCATCTTACCGTCTGGACTGAAAACAACTGCGGATACTACAGCAGAATAACCTTCAAGCGTTCTCAGCAAAGTACCGTCTTTGTTCCAGAGTTTCACCGTTTTGTCTCCACTTCCGGTAGCAACAATCTGACCATCTAAACTAAACGCCACTGCAGATACCACAGAAGTATGACCCCGGAGAGTTCTTAACAGTTTGCCATCAGAGTTCCAGAGTTTCACCGTTTTGTCTCCACTTGCGGTAGCAACAGTCTTACCGTCTGGACTAAAAGCCACTGAGGGTACCCCAGCAGTATGACCCTGGAGAGTTCTTAACAGTTTGCCGTCAGAGTTCCAGAGTCTCACCGTTTTGTCCATGCTGGCAGAGGCAATTGTTTGACCGTCGGGATTGAATGCCACTGTCCAGATACCAGCAGTATGACCCTGAAAAGTTTTCAACAAAGTACCGTTTCGCTGCCAAAGTTTTACAGTCCCATCATCACTTGCAGAAGCAATAAACTGACCGTCCGGGCTAAATTTGACCGCTCGGACGATCGCCTGATGACCTTTGAGCGTTGCGATTTCCCTTCCGTCGCGCCGCCACAGTTTGATAGTTTTATCCACACTTGCTGAGGCAATAAACTCACTGTCAGGACTAATATCAACTCCGAGAACAGCCGCTTTATGACCCGATAAACGGTTGTATTCATCTGCTTCGTAAACAGCTTGTCTCAGTACATTATCAACTCGACCAGCGGTATCGGCACCTACCCCACCTAGTTTTTGCACTTTTCCTTTGGCTTTAATCGCTTCTATCAGTGCATCCAAGCGGCGATTAGAAGCAAAAAATCCGTCAGAAGAAGATGCCAGCGCTTTAATTTCGCTCACCCGCGCTTGCCGTTCGCTTGCTGTTGCTTTGCGATATTGAAAAAACGTTGCGATTCCCAACCCGCAGGCGAGCAGTAATGCCATACTGACTGCAAACAATAAGATTCTTTGTTGTTTGGCTGCTTGGGTTTCTTGAATTAGTCTTTTGTGTTCTTCTGTTAGCCTCGCTTCAATTTCTTTAGTGCGTTCTGCCTCTAATCCTTGTTGTACTTCGCGCCGATCTATTTCTTCACTTGCAGCTAAAAATTGATAGTCTAAATCGCTCAAACTTTTTCCCTGGGCCCAACTTTGAGCATCTTTCAAAGCTTGTCCCCGCAACAGCCGCGATAAATCTTGCTGCTTAGATGTCACCCACGCATCAAAGGTTTGAGAATAAGGCCGCAGTTGTCCTAATTGTTTGTCTACCCATTTTAGGTTAAAAACTTGTTCGTAAATAGGGTTTTTTACTTTCAGTAAACTTTGCTCTTTCACCACCAACCCAGAGAGGATGAGTTCTATTTGTTCTGGGCTGTCATCGGTTGAGATCCCCCCTGCCCCCCGCCGGAGGGTTCTGATTGTCTCCCCCCCTTGATAAGGGGGGGTTAGGGGGGGTTCTGATTGTAAGATTTGCTGGTAAATTCCGAGCAATCTACTGGTTTTTTGTTCGTTGCGAAGGATGCGATCGCGGATAGTTTTTAAATGCTCTGGTTCGTCGCAGGCTGGCCAATGGTGGATGATGCGCGATCGCACTAAATTTTCTACCCAAAATGCCTCCGTGCCGGGAGGAATAGTTAAAAGTTTTATATCAATTTGTTGACTAATATTTACTACTATGTTACAAAGCTTTTGCGTGAGAAAAGGTTGCCCGCCCGTCCAATTTAAGATTTCTTTTAAGACCAGATCGGCATTGTTTACGCTTGCTTCTAATCCCACCAATAAAGGCTGCGCTTCCTCAAAGGTAAATCCTGGCAAATCAATTGCCGTTCCAATATTAAATGGAGTCCGATTTTTGTCAGCGATTAAGTCGCTAGGGGTTGCCACTCCAAATATGGCAAAGGTAAGGCGATTATACTCTGGATTAATGGCGCGTTGGTTGTAGCAAAACCGAATTAAGGCAAAAAAGTCATCAACGGGAAAATCTAAGCCTAAAATACTATCAATTTCATCAACAAATATAAAAATTTTATCTTGGGGGAATTGGACGAGCAGAATATTTTCTATAAAATGACTTAATCTTTGCAGTAGGGAAACTTCTTCTTCATCTCGCCACCAAGTTTTTAAGTTGATTTTCCCTAAAAGATTGAAGCCGCGCCACAGTTCGGCGGCGACTCCTTTATACCACTGCAATGGGGTAATATTTTCGCTACCGGTACGAGTTAAATCGAGGGTAGTGCATTGATAGCCTTGTGATTTGAGTCGGTGTAGGGTACGGACTAATAGGGAAGATTTTCCCATTTGTCGCGAGTTGAGGACATAACAAAAATCACCAGTTTTTAAGGCTTCATATAGTTGCAAATCTGCTTTTCGGCTCACATAGGTAGAGGCGTTTTTGGCAAGACTTCCGCCGACTTGATATTCGAGTTTACTCATCTTTAAGCACCAGAGCGCAGCCGTTGTCTAAATTCCTTAGCTGCTATTAGCGAATTGGGATATCGAATGTATTCTGCCAGCAATTCTATATCCAGATTAGGGAGAACCGCGCTGCGAGCAATTGGTTCATAACCGCAGGTTTGGACAAATTTAACAGGGATTTCTTCTCGCAGGTAGTAGAGGCTGAATCGGTTATTTTGCCAGAACCAAACTTCTTTAACATTCAGCCTTCTGTAAATTTCCAATTTGTTAATCCCACCGCTGGTAACAATTACCTCAATTGCCAGGTCTGGAAATTCTTTGTCTGTGCCAATGCAGTAAGCTTCATCGGGTTCGGTACCGCCGCTTTTCTCCTCTCGTCGCAGGGTTGTAGAGCCGAAAGGAAAATAGTTGATGTCTGCTTCTAGGAAGTAAATTTCTAGGAGATTCCCAATGCGAGTTTTTCTGTTTTCATGGCGGCGGGACGGTGAAATAATTTCTAAGGCTCCATCTAAATACGTGACTCGATATGCCGAAGTATCGCCATTTCTGGCGAGCAAGGCTTCATATTGCTCCCAGTTAACGCGATCGGTAATGTAGCGGCATTCAGGATCTTGGCGTTGGAGCGCTTGTTGGTCAAGTAGCGTTTTGAGATCGCTTGTAAACATTAGTATTATCTCCTTTAGGTTGTCTTTATTCTAATTTAGTGAATTCGATCGCACAAATGTCTATCTTCCTCCTTGACATCGGCATTTGTTCGCAGATAATCCCGCACGCGATCGCACGCATAACCCAGTTCATCGAGTTTGAGAATGCGCTCCACATCCCATAAAATGACTGTGCGATCGTCCCCGGCGGAGGCAATCTGTTTACCATCGGGACTAAACGCCACCCCCCAAATGTTCCCTTCATGTCCGATTAGCGTCGTTATTTCTGTCCCGTCTGTTTTCCAGAGTTTGAGTGCGCCAGTTGAGCCACCCCCCACCAGCATTTGACCGTCAGGACTGAAATCAACCGCCATCATGCCTCTAGTATTTCCCTTGATGGTTTTCAGCAAAGTGCCATCGATCGTCCAAAGTTTAATCGTGTCATCCCTGCTGGCAGTTGCCAAAGTGCGACCGTCAGGACTGATGGCAACTTCCCAAACAGGGCTGCGATGACCCTTTAGGGTCTTGGAAAACCTACCGTCAAGACTCCACAACCGAGCCGTGCTGTCGCTACTGGCTGAAAGCAGCCTCTGTCCGTCAGGGGTAAAGTCCACATCGTAAACCCTAGCTTGATGCCCTGTGAAAGTTCGTAGGGGCGGTGCCCCCGTACCCGCCCTCCCGTCCTTTTTCCACAGTTTCACGGTTTTATCGTTGCTAGCAGAAGCAATTAGCTGACCATCTGGACTTGGGGAGATATCCCAAACACCAGCTTCATGACCTGTTATGGTTTTCAGTAGCGTCCCGTCGAACTGCCAGAATTTAATTGTTTTATCTTCACTAGCGGTAGCAAGGAAAGGTGCGATCGCAGGATTGGTGCTGGCACCAGAGAGGAAAGCAACCGAGTGAACGGCAGTCTCGTTTCCGGCAAAAGACTTCAGCAACGTGCCGTCTCGGGCCCACAGTTTGAAACTGCCATCGGAAGAGGCGGAAGCTAGCATCTGACCTTCGGGGGAGAAATCCACATCCCAAATCGTGCCGCCATGTCCGTAAAGGACTTTCGAGAAGGGGTTTGTCGGATTCCAGAGTCGAGCGGTATTGTCGTCGCTAGCAGAGACAACCATTTGACTGTTGGGAATAAAAGCAAGCCCGCGAATTCCAGATTGATGCCCTTTAAGGACTTTCAAAAGTGTCCCGTCCGGCTTCCAGAGGTTGATGGTTTGGTCGGCGCTAGCGGAAGCAATCACATCACCTGCTGTACTGACAGCGACTTCAAACACTTCCGCACTGTGACCGCTAAGAGTTCGCAGCAGGGTTCCGTCGGGTTGCCAGAGTTTGACAGTGTTGTCAGCGCTGGCAGAGATAATGGCGGGACGTTTTGCACCGCTATTGTCTGCAAGTAAAGCGAAATCAACGTCCCAAACGCTTGCGCTGTGACCTTCCAGGGTTCTCACGAGTTCGCCATCTAGAGTCCAGACCTTGACCGTATTATCTGTGCTGCTAGAGGCTAGCAGGTTTCCATCCGGGCTAAAGGCAACACCCCAAACCGAACCTTGATGTCCGCTCAGGGTTTTGAGCGGTTTGCCATCAATGCTCCACAGGCGAATGGTGCTGTCTTCACTGGCGGAGGCGATGCGCTGACCGTCTGGACTCACGGCGATCGCCCAGATCGCAGCCTTGTGTCCCTGAAAGGTTTTGAGCAGTTTGCCTTCCCGACTCCACAGATAAATATTGCCGTCCACGCTGGATGTTACCAGGCGCTGGCTGTCGGGACTAAAACAAAGGGCGTAGACGCTGCTGATCGTGTGTTGCAGAGTATGCAGCAAGGTGCCATCCCGTTGCCAGATCTTGGCTGTTTGGTCGCCGCCTCCGGTGGCGATGAGTTGACCGTCTGGGCTGACATCAACTGCCAGAACCGGGCTGGAATGCCCCAACAGGCGATTGAATTCTGCCGTTCCATAGATGGCTTGTTGCAGCACTTGTTGAACTTGAGATGGCAACAGGGGGCTGGAATTAACTAGGCTGTCGATCCTGCGTCTGGCTTTGATAGCAGTCACGAGGGCATCTAATCGCTGTTGGGAGGCGAATTGCCCTGCAGATGAGGAGGTGAGGGCTTGAACTTCGCTCTGTGCGGCGCGGTGATATTGCCAGAGGGCGATGAAGGCAAAGGCGATCGCAACTATCAGTGCTCCACTGAGCGCTCCAATAAACCTCCGCTGTCGCTTTGCCGTCTCTCGCTCTAAAACTAACCGCTTGCGTTCTTCTGTGAGTCTGGCTTCAACTTCTCTGAGCCTCGCTGCTTCCAGCGCTTGCTGCACTTCCAGCCTGTCTAATTCACCAGAAGCGGCTAAGAAGTGATAATCCAAATCGCTCAAACTTTTTCCCTGGGCCCAGTAGGAAGCGTCTTTTAGCGATTGTCCGCGCAACAATCGCGATTCATCGGTTTGTTTTGAAGCGATCCAAGCGTTGAAAGCTTGGGAATAAGGACGCAGTTGCTCTAACTGTTTTTCTACCCATTCCAGGTTAAAGACTTCTTGATAAATCGGGTTTCTTACCTTCAAAAAACCTTGTTTTTTTACTACCAAACCCGATAGCAGCAGTTCGATATGCTCTCGACTATCATCCGCTTCAATTTCACCATATTGTAAGAGGTTTTGATAGATACCTAAGCTACGTGCAGTGCGTTGCTCGTTGCGAATGAGGCGCTCCCGAATTGTCTTGAAATGCTCAGGCTCATCTTGCGATTCCCATTTATTGATGATGTTTTCTCTCACCAATGATTCCACAAAAAAATTCTCTGTTCCCGGTGGTATTTTTAAATCGCCGCTGTGGGATGCGCCAGCTATTCTTACCACTAATTCACATATTTTTTGTGTTAAAAAGGGCTGTCCTCCAGTCCAATATAAGATTTCTTTGAGAACTGCCTGCAGATTGGCTATGACCTTTTCTAACCCTTTCGCTAATGGTTGCGCTTCTTCTAAGCTAAATCCTGACAAATCGATCGATTGTCCGATATTAAAAGGTGTCCGATTTTTATCGGCGATTAAATCGCTGGGTGTAGCTACTCCGAAAATTACGAAGGTAATCCGGTTGTATTCTGGATTAAGGGCTCGTTGGTTGTAACAATAACGAATCAAGGCGAAAAAGTCATCAACGGGAAAATCTAAGCTTAAAATACTATCAATCTCATCGACAAATATAAAAATTCGCTCTTGAGGAAATTTTACTAATAAAATCTCTTCAATAAATTGACTCAATCTTTGCAGGAGAGAAACTTCTTCTTGTTCTTGCCACCAAGTTTTTAAATTGACTTTTCCTACAAGATGGAAGCCACGCCATAAATCCCCAACAATTCCTTTATACCACTGTAAGGGAGTAATGTTTTCGCTACCGATGCGGGTCATGTCGATCGTGCTGCATTGAAATCCTTCGGCTTGCAATCGATGGAAGGTGCGAACGAGAAGGGAAGATTTGCCCATTTGCCGCGAATTGAGAATGTAGCAAAACTCGCCTCGTTTTAAGGCTTGATAAAGTTCGATATCTGCTTGTCGTTCGACATAGGTAGGCGCATCAGTTGTGAGACTGCCACCAATTTGATAAGAGTAATCTTTCATAATTGATAGTTAATTTTTTCGGATAATTTAGCGATCGCCCACTGCATCGCACAGATGCCTATCCTCCTCCTTGACTTCGGCATTAGTTCGCAAATAATCCCGCACCCAGTCGCAACCATACTGGAGAAAATCGAGCTGGAAAATTCGCTCTAAATTCCACACAATTGCTGTGGTATCCTGACTTGCTGAGGCGATGAACTTTCCATCAGGGCTAAAGGTAACTCCGAACACCCCATCGCTATGTCCTTTTAAGGTTTCAAGCTCTTGACCATCGTACCTCCAAAGTTTGACAGTGCCGTCAAAACTTGCTGAGGCGAGAGTCTTGCCATCGGGGCTAAATGCCACTGAGAATACCCCATTTTTGTGTCCCTTTAAGGCTCGAATTTCTGTACCATCCAACCGCCAAAGTCTTACCATGCTATCCATACCTGCTGAAGCCAGAGTCTTGCCGTCAGGGCTAAATGCCACTCCAGCTACCTGACGGCGATGGCTTGTTAAAGTGTGTAGAAGCTTGTAGCTGCGCTTTCCAGAGGCGATCGCATTATCCCACTGCCAAAGTTTGACTGTGCCGTCCACACTACCAGAGGCAATCAGCTTTCCATCGGGGCTAAATGCCACTCCGTTAATGTAATCGGTATGTCCTTTGAGAGTTGCCAATTGGGTGCCGTCAATCCTCCAAACTTTAACCGTTTTGTCCTCACCCGCCGAGGCGAGTGACTGTCCATCTGGATGAAAATCAACCGCGAAAACTCTACCTTGATGTCCAGTAAAAGTCTTGATTAAGGTTCCATCTAGTCGCCACAATCGAACAGTGCTGTCATAACCGCCTGTAGCAATCGTGTCTCCCTTTGGGCTGAAATCAACTCCGAAAACTTTATCAGCTTGTTTGGGGAAAGTGCGAATTAAACTACCATCAAGTCGCCAAAGTTTAACGGTATTATCACGACTGGCGGTGGCAATTGTCTTTCCATCAGGACTAAATTTTATGGTGTAAATCGATGCTTGATGTCCGTTAAGAGTCTTGAGCAAACTATCATCAAGCTTCCATAGCATAATCGGGCCATCCCAACTGGATGAGGCAAAGATTTGCCCGTCAGGACTCCAAGCCAATCCAGAGACGACATCCTTAGCGACTGACAGGGTTTTTACCAGAGTCCCGTCAAGCTGCCACAGTTTGACTGTTCTGTCTAGACTTGCCGAGGCAAGCAAACCACCTTGAGGGTTAAAAGCGATTTTGGTCACGGCGTCGCTGTGTCCAGTTAGAGTTTTGACTAAAGTTCCGTCAAGCTTCCAAAGTTTGACTGTTTTATCCGCACTCGCCGAGGAAATGAGATATTCTGAAGGGCTGTTGGCGTAGCCTGCGCTTGGCGCATAGGCAACATTCATAACTCTATCCGTATGTCCGGTGAGGGTTCTGATCAGTTTACCGTCTGCATTCCAGAGTTTGATGGTTCGATCTTTAGAAGCAGATGCAATAGTTTGACTGTCCGGGCTAAAGGCAACGCTGTTAACTTCATCTGTATGTCCGGTGAGAGTTCTCAGCAGTTTACCGTCTGTACTCCAGAGTTTAACTGTTTTATCTTTAGAAGCGGAAGCAATAATCTGATTGTTCGGAGCGATCGCAACTTGTGTAACGTTATCGTTATGTCCTTTTAAAGTCTGCCACAAGGTATAACTCGGCTTGACCTTTGGTGAATTTGTACTGTTTTTACGCCAAAGTTTAACTGTTTTATCCGCCGAACCCGAAGCAATTAAATCCCCTCTGGGGTTAAATACGACTCCCCAAACTGCATTGTTGTGCCCTTGAAGCGTTCCTAGTCTTGTACCGTCTTTTTCCCAAAGATCGATCGTTTTGTCGGCAGAAGCTGAGGCGATGAGTTCCCCATCAGGGCTGAAAGTTACATCATTAACCACATTGTTATGCCCCGATAAATGATTATAGTCAACTGATCCATAAACAGCTTGATGGAGAGCTTCTTTAGCTGAGCGTTCGAGATCTGGGTCTACAGCACCTAACTTTTGCAGTTGTCGCTTTCCTCTGATTGCCTCTATGAATGCGTCTAATTTTTGATTTGAGGCGAATAGTGCTTCGGAAGATTTGGCGATCGCTTTGATCTCGCTGACAGCGGTTTGCCGATACTGAAAATACACCGCTAGCCCCAATGCACAGGCGATAATTAATGCTATAGTTACTACAAAAAGCAAAAATCTTTGCCGCCTAGAACTTTTTTTCTCTACAGCTAATCTTTTTTGTTCTTCTGTTAGTCTGGCTTGAATTTCTTTAGCCCGTTCTGCTTCCAATCCTACCTGCATTTCTCTGCGGTCTAATTCTTCAGAAGCGCCTAAAAACTGATAATCTAAGTCACTCAAACTTTTACCCTGGGCCCAAGCTTGAGCATTTTTCAAGGCCTGTCCGCGCAACAGTCGGGATTGATCGGTCTGCTTGGAAGTTATCCAAGCATCAAAGGCTTGAGAGTATGGACGCAAGGAAGCGAGATTTTTTTCTACCCATGTTTTGTTAAATACTTCTTGATAAATCTGGTTTCTTACCTGTAAAAACCCCTGAGATTTTACTACCAAACCAGACAGCAATAGTTCTACCTGTTCTCGCGAGTCATCCGTGGGTACTTCCACTCCTTGTAAGATTTTTTGATAGATGCCTAGTAGTCTGCCAGCACGTTGCTCGTTTCTCAGGATGCGATCGCGGATCGTCTTTAAATGCTCTGGTTCATCTTGAGATTCCCAATTCTGGATGATGTACGATCGCACGACAGATTCCACAAAAAATCCTTCAGTTCCCGGTGGAATTATCAGCACGTCACTGTGAGATTCTCGCGTCGCTCTTACTATCAATTGACACAGCTTTTGGCTCAGAAATGGTTGCCCAGAAGTCCAAGCTAATATTGATTTGATAATTGCCTCGGCATTACTAACTACACTCTCTAACCCTTGAGTTAAAGGAGAGGCTTCTTCCCAGGAAAAACCCTGCAAATCTACTGCTTGTCCTATATTAAAAGGTGTCCGATTTTTATCGACGATTAAATCGCTGGGCGCAGCTACTCCAAAAATCGCGAAGGTAATCCGGTTGTATTCTGGATTAATGGCTCGTTGATTGTAACAATAACGAATCAAGGCGAAAAAGTCATCGACGGGAAATTCTAAGCTTAAAATACTATCAATCTCATCGACAAATATAATAATTCGATTTTCGGGAAATTGGGCTAATAAAATCTCTTCAATAAATTGACTCAATCTTTGCAGGAGAGAAACTTCTTCTTGTTCTTTCCACCAAGTTTTTAAGTTAAGTTGCCCTAAAAGATGGAAGCCGCGCCATAAATCCCCAACGATTCCTTTGTACCACTGTAAGGGAGTAATGTTTTCACTGCCGATGCGGGTCATGTCGATGGTGCTGCATTGAAATCCTTCAGCTTGCAATCGGTGCAAGGTGCGAACAAGAAGGGAAGATTTGCCCATTTGTCGCGAATTGAGAATGTAGCAAAACTCGCCTCGTTTTAAGGCTTGATAAAGTTCGATATCGGCTTGGCGTTCGACATAGGTAGGCGCATCAGTTGTGAGACTGCCACCAATGTGGTAAGAGTAATCTTTCATAATTGATAGTTAATTGTTTCGGAGAATGTCACGATCGCCCACGGCATCGCACAAATGTCTATCCTCCTCCTTCACATCGGCATTTGTTCGCAAATAATCCCGCACCCAATTGCAACCAAAAGCCAGTGGATCTGTATTGAGAATTCGCTTCACATCCCACAAAATCGCCGTTTGGTCATGGCTGGCGGAGACAAGGAAAGTGCCGTCGGGACTAAAGGAAACTTTTGTCACCAAACCTCTATGTCCCGTGAGCGTCCTCAGCAAGATGCCATTTTTATTCCAGAGTTTCACCGTGTTATCTAGACTTGCCGTAGCGACGATTTCACCATCCGGGCTAAAGGAAACTCCCTGCACTCCCTGTGCGTGACCTTTAAGCGTTCGCAAAAGCTGTGAAGAGTGAGGAACTGAGGTGTCAATAAGAGTCGATGAGATATCTAATTTCCAGAGTTTGGCGGTGCCATCTGTACTGGCTGAGGCGATCGTCTTGCCATCGGGACTGAAACTGACCCCCATAGTCATAGCCTGATGGGCATCAATCGCCTGCAACAAAGTGCCATCGGGCTTCCAGATAGCGAGAGTACCGCTGCTACCGACGGCGGCTAAAGCTTTTCCATCAGGGCTAAAGGCCACACTCCAGAAGGCGTTGCCATCTAGCTTCAGAGTTCGCACTAACACGCCGTCTGGCTGCCAGAGTTTCACCGTGCCGTCTGAGCTTGCGGAGGCAATAATTTTACCGTCCGGACTCCAAGTAATTCCGTAAACTACACCTTTGTGGGCGTTGATTTCTCTCAGAAATCTGCCATCCTTGTGCCAGAGTTTAACTGTTTTTTCGCCCCCCACTGCAATGAGTTTACCGTCAGGACTGAATGCCACATCCCAAAGCCCCCCTGTACCCTCCTTAAGCGTCCGTAGGGGCAGTGCCCCCGTGCCTGCCCCATCGACGCGCCAAAGTTTCACCGTGCCGTCTGTACTGGCAGTGGCGACGATTTTACCGTCAGGAGCGAAAGCAGCTCTATAAACAGCAGCGTCGTGACCTAGCAGGGGCAAGAAAAAAATGTTTTTCGGCTGCCAAAGTTTGACAGCATTTCCTATACCCAGGGAAGCAATTGATTTGCCGTCAGGACTGAAATCGATATTCCATACGGCACTGCGATGTCCTGCAAAAGTTCTGATATCTTTGCCGTCTTTGCTCCAAAATTTGATTGTGCGATCGCCGCTGGCTGTGGCGAAAATCTCACCGTCAGGACTGAAATCTAGACTCTCAACGCCAGATGCGTGACCTTTAAGGGTTTGCAGGGGCTGTAACTCTTCGTCTGACGGGGCATGGGAGGGCCAAAGTTTAACAGTCTTATCCATGCTCGCAGAGGCAAATATCTTGCCGTCAGGACTGAACTTGACCTCCCAAATGGCAGCGCTGTGTGCTTGAAACGTTCGCAGTAACTTTACGGAGGCCCAGAATAAGCCGCCTTTTTTCCACAATCGGATCGTACCCTCCGCACTTGCGCTAACGAGCATTTCCCCGTCGGGGCTAAAGCTCAGGCTCCGAACTGCATCGGTGCGATCGAGAATGGTTAATAAATTGCCGTTTTTGTCCCAGAGTTTAACGGTGTTATTCTCACCGGATGCAGCTAAAATCTCGCCATCTGGACTGAACGCCACACCGTTAAACTCCTTACTGTGTCCCTCAAGGGTGTGTAGGAGTTTGGGACCCGGCCAAGACGTTCCCTTTTGCTGCCAAACTTTAACTGTGCCCTCTCCACTGGCGCAAGCGAGGAGTTTGCTGTCGGGGCTAAAAGCCATCCTCCACACTATACCGTTGTGGGGAAGAGTCGCAATCAGGGTGCCATCTCGCTGCCAGAGTTTGACCTCGTTATCTGTACTTGCAGAGGCAATTGTCTGAGCGTCGGGACTGATTGCTAATCTATACAGTGTCGCCTGATGTCCTGATAAGCGGTTGAACTCGGAAGCTCCATAAACTGCCTGCTCTAGTAATAATTGCACGCGCTTTTCTAGTTCGGGATTTGCTTTACCCAGTTGTTGCAGTTTGCGCTTGGCTTTGATGGCGGCGATGAGGGCGTCTAATTTTTGCTCTAAGGTGAAGAGGGCGGAGGAGGAGGTGGCGATCGCTTCGATTTCGCTCAATGTAGCTCGACGATATTGCCAAAAAGCTGCTGTTCCGAGAAACAGGGCGATCGCTAATGCTAAAGAGAGTGCAGCAATAAACCACTTTTGCCGTCTGGCATTTTTTTCGACTTCTTTTAACCTTTCTGCTTCTAAGGTCAGTTGCATTTCTTGCTTGTCGAGTTCGGCGCTAGCTGCTAAAAATTGATAGTCTAAATCGCTCAAACTTTTTCCCTGCATCCAGAGTTGAGCATCTTTTAAGGCTTGTCCCCTCAAAAGGCGCGAATCATCTGTTTGTTTGGCAGCGCTCCAAGCATCGAAAGATTGGGAGTAAGGACGCAGTTGCCCTAATTGTTTCTCTACCCATTCTATATTAAATACTTCTTGATAAATTCTGTTTTTTACCTGCAAATAGCCTGCAGTTTTTACCACTAAACCCGATAGCAATAGTTCGATTTGTTCTCGGCTGTCATCGGTTGGGACGGGCGGGCACGGGGGCACCGCCCCTACACTTTGCAAGATTTGCTGGTAAATGCCTAGCAATCTTCCGGCGCGTTGTTCGTCACGTAGGAGGCGATCGCCTATGGTTTTTAAATGCTCCGGTTCGTCCTGCGATTCCCATTTATCGATGATTTGCGATCGTACCAAACTATCCACCCAAAATGCCTCGGCTCCAGGGGGAATATTTACTAATCCTCCCGCCGTTTCTAGGCTGGATCTATACGCCAAATAGCAAATTTTATGGGTGAGAAATGGCTGTCCTGAAGTCCAAGCTAATATTTGTTTGAGAACGGCATGAGGATTACTGACGGCACTCTCTAATCCCTTAACTAATAGTTGGGCTTCGGGCAGATCAAAACCCTGCAAATCTATAGCATGACCGATATTAAAAGGAGTTCGCTTTTTGTCGGCAATTAAATCGCTTGGCGTGGCTACTCCAAAAATTGCAAAAGTAATGCGGTTATACTCTGGATTAATCGCTCGCTGATTGTAGCAAAACCGAATTAAGGCAAAAAAATCATCGACAGCGAAATCCAAACTGAGAATGCTATCGATTTCATCGATGAATATAAATATCCGCTCGTGAGGAAAATTGACCAGCACGATATCTTCAATAAAATGACTCAATCTTTGCGAAAATGAAACCTCTTCTTCGTCGCGCCACCAAGTTTTTAAATTAACTTTTCCTAACAAATTGAAGCTGCGCCACAAATCCCCAACAATTCCTTTATACCACTGTAAGGGAGTGATATTTTCGCTACCGATGCGGGTCATGTCGATCGTGCTGCATTGAAATCCTTCTGCTTGCAATCGGTGCAGGGTACGGACTAAGAGAGAAGATTTGCCCATTTGTCGCGAGTTGAGGATGTAACAAAATTCCCCAGCTTTTAAGGCTTCATAAAGTTCGGAATCTGCTTGCCGCACTACGTATGTAGGCGCATCACTGGCGAGACTGCCACCAATTTGGTATGTTACCTGGGTCATGCGGTTTATGGGTGGGTTTAAAGCTGAGTATGTAGGGAATTTATTTAGAGGTAAGGATGTGGTGCTGGAGCTGTATTATAATATAAGTTATGATAAATTATGCTAAATTATGGTTGATTTATCCCTTTTTTTTAGTGCGCGTAGGCGGACTTTATTTGTATAGCAGCGATTTCTAAGCGCCAGAAAACGTCGAGTTTTCAAGGGGGATATTGGATTACGCAAAGAAACTGTAAAGCCTGCTCTAAATAAAGTTGTGCGAACCAAAATAGAGGCGGTACAACTCACAGCTTAGCGTACAGCGGTTGTTATCGATATGAATCAGCCCTATACTAAATAATTTAGAAGCCACTATCGGATCTAATTCCACTCCGTGTTCCGATTTTACTACTTGTTTAAGTGCAACCGCCAGTTCGGGATACTCTTGCAATGTTGCCCAAAAACTCCGCAAGTAATCTTTATAAATTCCCGCTATTGTCGGAGCTTCTTGTAGTAGCTGATCTAGCGTTACACTGTTGTGACAGAGGTGGTAAAAAGCGAGCCGCACCAGATAAGGATGTCCCCCCACCATTGCCATCAGTCGATCGGCATCGGAACCCTCTGTCCAATCCAGTCCGTGACGCTGGGCTAAAGCAAGTATCTGCTCTTCTGTAAAATAGGGTAATTGCAGCGGTAAACCGACATTAAAAGGCGATTCAGTGAGCTTTAAAGGAATATAAATTTCTGTGGAGTGAAGAACGATTAATCGCAGTTTTCCCAAAGTTTCAATCCGCTTTGCTTCTTCATGCCAGCTTCGCAGCAGCGGCAAAAATTCTCGGGCAATTTTTGGATGTTCAAAAATTATATTTACTTCATTTAACGCTAACACAATAGGGGTACTTATTTGTGCTAATATATATTGTTGTAAATAGATGGTGCAGCTTACTTTGCTACCCATGTCTTCATCCCAATAATCCTCTAATAGAGGTGGTAATTCTAGGTTACGGCTGATGTTGGCACAAAACCAGCGTAAAAATTTATCGATATTGGCTAAGACAGCTTCCTCGGCTTGCTGAAAATCTAAACTTACAGTTCGATAGTCAAGAGAAGTCGCGCGATCTAAAATCCGTAGCAAAAGGGAACTTTTTCCCATCTTCCTGGGAGCTTTAATCCGCAGCACACTTCCTGGTTTGGTAATCTCTCGATAGGCGAGTTCTTCAATTAGCGGGTGAGGGATATAAAATGGCGAACCGAGGGGCACGGGAGAGCCGGGAAATTCTAAAGGTGTTGCGAGGCATTGGCTGCGGGTGAAGGATTCAATTAATTCTCGTTCCTCTGCAGTCAGGGAACGTGATTCTACACAAGAGCGAAAATTTGATTTGCTAATAGATGTCTGCAAGATTTGAGAGAGAGATTGCCACAAGGATGAGGCGATGTTTCTCAGGTAATGCTCTCCGTAATGAGAGGCAGATGCGATACTTGTATAAGTCTTTCCTTCCCAAACTTGGCGGAGTATGATTTCTTGTACTGGATATAAATCTTTTTGTAATCGCACACGAGTTAGCTGTAGTACCTCATCTATCGTCATAACTGGCAATAACCATATAAGTGTATCGTTGATATTATCACTTATGATGGAGTGTAAAGCTCAGAGCGATCGCCGATTGGATTGCGACACGATCCTGTCGCGACATTTCTCAGGGGGTAATTGGTCACATCGGTTAATTCTCCCCCGAAGAGTATCACCATCAATAAAAAATTCCCTCGCGGGGTGGGGGCGGGTGTCTTTAACCTGTCTGCACTCTTCAAGAGCACAAGAGTGAACCCACCTCTACAGGCTTTGGAGAATGGTTATCTTCGTTAAGTGAAATCCCTGATATGCGTTAAATCTGGTAATTTCCCCGTTGTCTGACGGATCGCTGAGTGCTATAACCTAATTTCAATGGGCGCTGGCGCTCCTACTGGAAAGGAATCTGCGCTCAGTTTTTCTTTATCGTTGGCCAAAATGTCATGCCGGTGTCACAGTTGATAGTGAAGGCAGGATTAAAAATGTGACAGTTGACTTTGCTAAAGCTGAGTCGATTGATGTTAATTTAATTACAAGTAGTTTCAGATCGCTGCATTTACTCATCACAAGTGTTAAGTACCAAAGTCTAATTATTATTTGTGTACCAGCACTTTTTTAAAATTCTCCTGTAACCCCCTCTAAAAAATATTAGCAAATAACCGAGTTAATTTGATGCAAATGGTTCATGAAATGTTTTCAAATTATTTTATTCCTCACGGTCATTGCTACTTGTGGAAGCCGGGATTAGTGGGGCTACACGTTTTGTCCGATGGTTTGATAGCCGTCGCTTATTTTTTGATACCGATAACGCTGATTTATATTGTTAAAAAGCGGCAAGACGTGCCGTTTGACTGGGTTTTCATGCTGTTTGGCTCTTTTATTGTCTGCTGCGGGATTACCCATATTATGGAAATATGGACGCTGTGGCATCCTAATTATTGGTTCTCGGGTTTTCTTAAAGCGATTACGGCGTTGATTTCGCTATCTACAGCAGCAGTGCTGGTGGAACTAATCCCAAAAATTTTGGCTATTCCCAGTCCAGCTCAATTGGCGGTGGCAAATGTAGCTTTACAAAATGAGATTGGCGATCGCAAACAAGCTCAGGAAGCACTCTCAGAATTAATGCTGGAATTGGAAAAACGGGTTCTGGAGAGGACGCTGGCTTTAGAATCAACCAATGAACTTTTGTTACAAGAAAATCGCGATCGCTCTTTGGCTGAAAATTCATTGCGGCACTCGGAAGCCAAACTACTTGAACGCACTCAGCAGCTAGAGGAAACTCTGCAACAACTCAAAGGCGCCCAAACTCAACTTGTGCAAACTGAAAAAATGTCCTCTTTGGGGCAAATGGTAGCTGGCGTTGCTCACGAAATCAATAACCCTGTTAACTTCATTTATGGCAATCTGATTCCGGCGGAGGAATACATTAAAGATATTTTGGCATTGATTAAGGCTTATCAAGTTTATTACCCCACTCCTGCGCCGGAAATTGCAGACAAGATTCACACTATCGAACTCGATTTTATTTTAAAAGACTTGCAAAAACTTTTTGGTTCAATCAAAATTGGAGCAGAGCGGATTAGGGAGATTGTTAAATCTTTACGAACTTTCTCCCGGTTAGACGAAGCCGACATGAAAAAGGTAAATATTCATGAAGGACTAGATAGCACTTTAATGATTTTGCAGCACCGCTTGAAAGAACAACCAAACCGTCCGCCGATTCAAGTGATTAAAGAGTATGGAGATTTGCCAGAATTAGAATGCTACGCTGGGCAGCTTAACCAAGTATTTATGAATATTTGTTCTAATGCTATTGATGCTTTAGAACAGATGTCACAGCAGGGAGATTTGACCAACGGCTATTGGGAAAATAATTTATGTGACCACTTACAAAATGCCCATTGCCCACTGCTAAAAATTCGCATTCGCACGCTTTTAGTTGATGGCAAGTGGGTGCAGATTCACATTGCTGATAATGGCACTGGCATAGATTATGATGCGATCGCTAAAATTTACGATCCATTTTATACAACGAAACCTATTGGTGCTGGTACCGGGCTGGGTTTGGCGATTTCTTATCAGATTATTCAAGCCCATGAAGGTTATTTGCGCTGCACTTCCGAGGTTGCCAGAGGTACTGAGTTTATCATTGAAATTCCTTGGCGATCGCAATGTGGCGAGCGCCACCTAGTGCAGAAGCAAGCTGTTATGAACAAGCCGGGTTGAGGCGTTAATAAATAATTCTGAATCCAGCTACCATTTTGGGTTTCTTTTATTTTTTGCCTAACTTAAACATCATCAAATCCATATTATCTGCCAATAACAAGTATTATGTGGGAAGCACTCAAAAATATCTTTTCCCCCACTCAGTATATGCCTCACGGTCATTGCTATCTTTGGCAAACGCCTTTAGTGTGGCTGCACGTAACTGGGGACTTTTTAATCGCGATCGCCTACTATTCAATTCCGGCGATGCTAATTTATTTTATCTTCAAGCGGCGCGATGTTCCTTTTTTAGGAATATTTGCTTTATTTGGTGCATTTATTATTCTCTGCGGCACGGGTCACTTGCTAGATATTTGGACGTTGTGGCATTCCGCTTATTGGCTATCGGGGATTGAAAAAGGAATTACTGCGCTGGTTTCCTGCTACACCGCCGCCTCGATGGTAACACTATTGCCCCAGTTTTTATCTTTAAAAACCCCCCAAGAATTAGAGGTCATAAATCGCAAGTTGCAGACTGAGATTGCTGTGCGTGAAGATGCAGAGTTAGCCTTACGCCACGCTTATGATGACTTAGAAATTAAAGTCCAAGAGCGTACCGCACAGTTAACAGAAATTAATGGTTGTTTAGAAGCGGAAATTAGAGAAAGAATAGCCGCTGAATCCGCTTTGCGCGAACGAGAAACTAGGTTAACAGAACAACAAACTGGCTTGCTAGAATTAGCAAAAAATTCTAGTATCTACGAGGGGAATATCGGCGAGGCGTTGAGAGAGATTACGCAAATGGCAACTCGTACCCTGAATGTCGATCGGGCAAGTATTTGGTTTTATCAGAAAGATAAATCAGCATTGTGCTGTGCCGATCTTTACGAACTGACAGCCAATCAACACAGTGAGGGTGCTGAACTGAAAGTTGCTGACTATCCTAGCTATTTCCAAGCTTTGAAGAGAGAACAGACGATCGCAGCGGTTAATGCCAAAACCGATCCGCGCACCCAAGAATTTAGCGAATTTTATTTGACGCCTTTAAACATCTCGTCGATGCTAGATGTTCCTATTACCCATAAAGGGCAAATTGCGGGTGTAATTTGTTTAGAACATCAGGGAACGACCAGGAATTGGACGCTCGACGAACAAAGCTTCGCTAGCTATGTGGCACAGATTGCAGCTTTAGCAATGGAAGCTCGCGATCGCAAGCAAGCCGAGTTAAACTTACGTTCTGTCACCGAACGCTTGCAATATTTGCTGGCGACTACTCCGGCGGTGATTTTTAGCTGCAAATTAGGGGGAAATTATGACGTAACATTTGTCAGCGATAATATTGTTTCAATGATCGGCTACGAAGCGCGAGAATTTGTTGATGGTTCTCTTGATTGGCATAGCATTGTTCATCCAGAAGATCGAGAAATTGTTGATACTTCATTCGCTCAGATATTGGAAAAAGAATTTATCTCCTACGAATACCGCGAACGGCACAAAGATGGTAGTTATCGCTGGATATACGATGAGGTTAAGTTAGTCAAAGATGCTGCTGGCATACCTGTGGAGTGCGTTGGTTATGGAGTGGATATTACTGCTCGCAAACAGGCGGAAGCAGCTTTGCAGCAACAAGTAAAAAGGGAGCGGCTCGTGAATTCCATTCAAGAGCGAATTCGTTCCTCTCTTAACCTTGAAGAAGTGCTGACAATGGCTGTGGAAGAAGTCCGCCAGTTTTTGTCAACTGATAGAACAGTTATTTACCGCTTTAATCCAGATTGGAGTGGATTTATAGCCGTCGAGTCGGTATCTGTCAGTACGATGCCGATTTTGGGAATTGACATTAATGATCCTTGTTTTCGAGAACACTACGTCTCTGTTTATCAGGAGGGACACCTGCGCGCGATCGACAATATTTATACGGCAGGTCTTTCAGATTGCCACGTTAATTTACTGAGCCAGTTTGAAATTAAAGCTAACCTCGTGGTTCCCCTTTTGCAAGGTGAAAAACTATGGGGTCTACTCATTGCTCATCACTGTCGCAGTCAAAGGCATTGGACCTCTTCTGAGATAGAATCTCTCCAGCAAATTTCCGTGCAGCTAGCAATTGCCATCAAGCAATCGACCCTTTTTGAACAAGCCAAAACAGAAATTGCCGATCGCAAATTAGCAGAAACAGCATTACAAAAAGCTGTTGTAGCTGCTGATACAGCTAACCGCGCCAAGAGCGAATTCCTTTCTTCTATGAGCCATGAATTGCGGACTCCCCTGAATGCCATTCTCGGATTTAGTCAGGTGATGGTGCGCGATTCATCTCTCAACAATCAACACCAACAGCACCTAGAAATTATTAATCGTGCGGGTGAACACTTGCTGGCGCTAATTAATGACATTTTGGAAATGTCCAAAATTGAAGCGGGCAGAAGTCAGCTTAATGAAAGCAGTTTTAATTTAATGCGCTTGCTAAAAACCTTAGAAGAAATGTTTCGATTAAAAGCTAAATCTAAGAAATTGCAGCTAAATTTGGAAGTCGGTGACGGCGTACCACACTTTGTTACTGGAGATGAAGGTAAATTGCGGCAAATTTTGATTAATCTTGTAGGAAATGCGATCAAGTTTACAGAGATGGGTAGTGTTACTTTGCGAGTGAAAAATCAGGTACAAGAAAGTTTGGGGGCTAAAACGGCAGAGTTGTCCGACACACAAACAAAACTTGCCGACGCGGGTTCTGAACATTCCGAAAGCTTAGCGGTTTCAACCGCAGCTATACAAATAAAACCCGGATGGTGCAATGGTTTTAATCAGTCCGAAAGCTTGGCAGACGGTGATTGTGTAGACGCGAATCACCTTCACCCGGAATTGTTACGCCTTCAGTTTGAAATTGAAGATACTGGCCTTGGCATTGCCGCAGAAGAAATGAATAAGTTATTTGAACCATTTGAGCAAACAAAAACAGGTCAAAAATCTCAACAGGGGACTGGATTAGGTTTACCAATTAGCCGCAAATTTGTACAAATGATGGGAGGAGATATTACTGTCAGCAGTACACCTGAATTGGGAAGTAAGTTTGCATTTGATATTCAAATCAGCCTTGCCCCTCCCAGCGAGATTAAAATCCTTAAACCGCAGAAAAAAGTAATTAATTTAGCGCCGAATCAACCAGAATACCGGATTTTGGTTGTTGACGATCGCGCCGATAACTGCCTAGTAATAGAGAGATTGTTGTCACCACTAGGCCTCCTCGTGCGAGAAGCTAGAGATGGTCAAGAAGCTATTGCTGTATGGGAGGATTGGCAACCGCACCTGATCTGGATGGATATGCAGATGCCTGTCATGGATGGCTATGAAGCCACTAGAAAAATTAAAGCTCATCCTCTCGGAAAACAAACTGTAATAGTTGCTCTTACTGCGAGCGCTTTTGAAGAGGAACGACAAACTATTTTAGGAGCAGGCTGCGATGATTTCATGCGTAAACCCTTCGAGGCAAAGATATTATTTGCGAAAATGGAAGAACTTTTAGGAGTACGTTACATTTACGATGAATCTGTTGATGCAACCCTAGAAAATGACAGCGAAATTAGCGGAGTGACTAGCAATCAATCCGTCGAGTCACAACTGGGTCAAATGCCTATTGAGTGGGTAGAAAAGATATCTCATGCTGCTCATGAATGTTGCGACGATAAAATTGTCAAGTTGATTGAGGAAATGCCGAGCGAATTTGCTTTGTCTGCACAATATTTAACTACTTTGGTGCAGGATTTCCTATTTGACGATATTATAGATATAGCGCAGTCAGCAGTTGGGGCGCGGTGAAAATACCACTTTCCAACGAGCCTAAAAGGGGAAGCCTATTCTATTTGAACAAAACCTAAAATTAACCCCTAATTGCCTCTCATTATTATTTGTGTTTAGAAGATAAAATGGGAATTTATACTGTTTCGTTTGGATGGAGAGCGAATTATTAAGTGTTAAGATATTTTATTCTGAAAAATTACCGTGAACCCTCCCATGGACAGCAATCAATATCCTACAATTCAAGCCAACATTTTAGTAGTTGATGATAAGCCCGATAATGTGCGGCTTTTATCTACAATATTGACCGAACAAGGGTATCAGGTTCGTAAAGCGCTGAACGGGCAAAGGGCGATCGCTACAGTGCAAGAGTTTCCTCCGACTCTAATTTTGCTGGACGTGATGATGCCAGAGATGAATGGATATGAGGTATGTGCAAAGTTGAAAGCTTCACCAAAAACCAGTTCCATTCCGGTAATTTTCTTAAGCGCCTTAGATGACGTTGTAGATAAGGTGAAAGCTTTTGATGTGGGAGCAGTTGACTATATTACTAAACCTTTTCATGGTAAAGAAGTATTGGCACGAGTGGCAAATCAGTTAACTATTCAAAGTCAACAACAGTTACTTCAAGAGCAAACGAAGCAATTCCAAGAACTTGTCGAACGTTTGCAAAACGAAATTAAAGAGCGACAGGGGGTGGAGCTAGCTTTACGGCTTGCTCAAACAAAGTCGGATCATTTATTGCTGAATATTTTACCCGCAGCGATTGTTGAAAGTTTGAAAAAGGGCGAGGGTTCTCCTGCCCAGAGGTTTGATTCAGCAACAGTTCTTTTTGCCGATATTGTCGATTTTACATCTATTGCTGCTAGAATGTTGCCTCTAGAATTGGTAAATGTACTGAACCAGATTTTTTCCAGGTTTGACCAACTAACTGAAAAACACGGTTTGGAAAAAATTAAAACAATTGGAGATGCTTATATGGTAGCGGGGGGGTTGCCTGTGCCGAGGGCAGATCATGTAGAAGCGATCGCGAATATGGCCTTGGATATGCAGGAAGCGATCGCTGATTTTCAAACTGACAGAGGCGAACCATTTCAAATTCGCATTGGCATTAATACAGGGCCAGTAGTTGCTGGCGTAATTGGCACTAAAAAATTTATCTATGACTTGTGGGGAGATACTGTTAATGTTGCTTCTCGGATGGAATGTCAAGGATTACCGGGGTATATTCAAGTTACTACTGCTATTTATGAGCTGTTAAAAGATCGGTATGTATTTGAGGAAAGAGGCGCGATAACGGTTAAAGGTAAAGGAGAGATGATCGCCTATTGGTTAAAAGGCAAAAAAGATAATTCAGCGGTAGAAACCGATGCTTGTCAAACGAAGTCCACTCCTAGCGAACTAAGAGAGTACCCAAATACGCCACTTCTTTAACAAGTCGGGCATCTAACCTAGGAGCTATGGATGAACATCGAGCTAATCCTTAAAAAATGAAAATAATTTGCAGTTTCAAATTTGGATTTTCCCGGACGATTTCAATGCGATCGATAAATTCTCGAAAGTAAAACCTGCGTTCTGATTCTGATAAATCGAGCCAAAATTGCCGCAGGGAAACTGTTTGGGCAATTTCTCGCAAATTTACTGGGGGCAGTTGCGCTAATTTGCTTTGCAGTTCGGCAATTTCGGTGCGGATTTTGTAGGCTCTAAACTCTGCGGTTTCCGTGTCTAAAATGCCGCTGTCAATCAGGGCGGAAAGTTGCTCTATGATTTCTTGTTTTGAGGCGATCGCCCTGACAATTCCTGCTTTAATTCCATTCATATTCGGCATTTGCAACCCAGCAACAGCATCGGGTAAATCCCGACAAATACCGGCGATGGTTAATTGCAATACTTCATCGTAGGAAATACCGCTACATTTAGGCTGTTTTGGACAGTTAATCGGTCGCAAATAAAGGTATTCTTTTTCTTTGCGGTAAGAGGTGACTTTGGCAACCGTCATGGGCGATTTGCATTCTGCACAAATTGCTAAACCTGCGAGGGAACGTGGGGCGCTAGCGCTGCGAGGAGAAAGGCAGCGGTTGCGGCGCAGTAACCTGTCTATTTGGGCGGCTTCTTCTCTGGAAATAATCGGGACGTGGGTGTTAGAAATTACTTGGCTGTTTTGATATTCCAAATCGCCTCGGTAAGCGGGATTTGTCAGCCAGCGGCGGCCGGTACTTACAGAGATTCTTTTGTTGTATTTCTTGGCTAAATACCGCACGGAACCTCGCAAGGAACCGTAAATTAAAAAGTGTTCAAAAAAGTCTTTGACGGTGGGGGCGGTGGTTTTATCGATCGTATAACAATCTTTGCCGCGCCGGTAGCCGTAGGGAGCCTTACCCGGTGGAATCCGGGATTTGAGGCGGTTGCGGGCGTGTCCTTTGCGAATACTCCGGCTGTGTTGGCTGCGCTGGATTTCTGCGAGGATTTGCAGCAAGTTTTTGCGGTTTCGCGGTTCGGTTTCTGCTTGTACGATGATTTCGACGCCGAGGTTTTCGAGTTGCCCGAGGTGCGAACACACTTGCTGTACGGTGTCGCCGAGTTCTTCAAAGCGCTGAATTAATAAGTATTTGACTGGTTCTGTTTCGCAGTCTTTTAGGAGTTGTTGCAGTTGTTGTCGCCCTCCTAAGTCTTGATAGGTGCGATCGACTTCTTGACCCCAAATTTCCGGTGCGGGTGCTGCTTCCAGTAGCGGTTCGGTGTAAGAATAAGCGATGATTTTCATCTGTTACTCGCTGAGTTCGATGATGTTGCCGTCGGGATCTTGGGTAAATAATGCCGATCGACCTGACGCGCTCATTTGGAACGGGCAATTGTGAGCGATTAACTGCTGTTTGGCTGCCTCTAAGTTAGCAACAGAAAAGGCTAGATGCCGGTTACGTCCCCATTTGGCATGGTCTACGGCATCTGGCATAATTGTTGCACCTAAAATTAGGTGGAGCTGGAAGTCGCCGATTTGATACCAGATTCCGGGAAATTTTAAGTCGCGATCGATTTTTTGCAGTTTTAGCACGGTGCTGTAAAAGTGTTGGGATTGTTCCAGGTTGGAGATGAGGATGGCGCTGTGGAGGGATTGAGTAATTTGCATTTTTGTGGGGATTTATTGTTTTATTTTAACCGCTGATGCAGGCTGATGAGCGCTGATTTTTTGATGTTGGTTGAGTTTTTGATATGATAACATTGTCTGTCGCTCTTAATGTATCTATTATCAAGTCTTGTAACAAAAAACTGCCCGCTGGGAGTGTTTTTAACAATGGTTTCAGAAAAAAGTGCGATCGTCTCCAGATCGGGCAAATTCCGTCTCCGCAATGTCTTGGTAGTTCCCTTTGTTCTCCAAATTTTGGCGGCTGTTGGCTGCGTTGGCTATCTCTCTTACAGAAACGGAGAGCAGATAGTCAACAATATTGTTAGTCAGTTGCGGCAGGAAGTGAGTGCGAGAGTTTACGAACGTGTTCAAACCTATCTGGAAGCTCCGCCACTGGTGAATCAGATCAATCAGGATGCTGTACCTTTGGGGGTGTTGAACTTTGACGACTTGGAGCAAGCTAGACCATATTTTTGGAAACAAGTTCTGCAATTTAAGTCGATCGGTCACGCGGGAATTGCCAACGAAAAAGGTCAGTACCTGCGTGTGGGTTGGGTAAATCGTCTGGTTGGACTTGAACAACCTCAGCTTGTCCAGCAACTGATTCCCGGTGGTGGCGACTTGATATATTACAACCTAGACGCTGATGGAAACCCCACAAAGATTGACAAAACCACGCCCAATTATGACGTTCGCACGCGCCCCTTTTACAGAGTTGTTGTTGAGAAGAAACAGGCAGCTTGGAGTGAAGTTTATATTAATTTTGGCTACGGTACGCTGCAAATTAATGCGAGTTTACCCTATTATGATGGCGAAGGAAAACTAATTGGCGTGCTGACTTGCCAGATGGGACTAGATCAAATTCGCCACTTCCTGCAAACCTTACGCGTGGGTAATTCCGGTCAAGTATTTATCATTGAACCCCAGGGTGAATTAATAGCCACCTCGGTTAAAGAACAGCCTCTTTCGGTGGGAAAAGGCAAAGATACAAAGCGGATCAAAGCACAGGAAAGCAGCAACCCGCTGATGCGTCAAAGTGTGGTTTATCTGCTCGAACGCTTCAAGCGTTTGGAAGACATCGATCAAACTGTTCAACTTGACTTTAAGCTGAACGGTGAGCGGCAATTTATCCAAGTTTCTCCGCTAACTGACAAGTACGGTCTCAATTGGCTGAGTGTAGTAGTAGTTCCTGAAGCGGACTTTATGGCGCAAATTTATGCTAACACTCGCCACACAATTTTGCTGTGTATTATGGCTCTCATTGTCTCTGTTGGAGTGGGTATTTTCACCGCTAGCTGGATTACTCGCCCCCTGAATCAAATTGCTCAAGCTTCAGAATCTTTAGCAGGTGGTGATCTCAACCAGAACGTTGATTCCAGCCGGATTTGGGAAATTGAAACCTTAACAACTTCCTTTAACAGCATGGCGAGACAACAGCAAGAATCCTTTGAAACTCTAGAAGATAAAGTCAAAGAACGCACCTCAGAACTCGCTACAGCCACTCAACTAATTGCCGCTCTTAACCAGCGCCTGAAAGCGGAAAACCTCCGCATGAGTTCCGAACTCGATATCCTCAAACAAATGCAGCAGTTAATTCTGCCCAAACCTGCGGAACTCGCAGCAATTGAAGATTTAGATATTGCCGGATTTATGGAGTCAGCCTCGGAAGTAGGCGGTGATTACTACGACGTACTTTGTACTAACGGGGTGGTCACGATTTGCATTGGTGATGTCACCGGACACGGATTAGAAAGCGGCATTTTGATGGTGATGACTCAAGCTGCTGTCCGCACTCTTCAGGAAATGCAAGAATCCAACCCGGTGCGTTTTTTAGATACCCTCAACCGCACTATTTATAAAAATGTCCAGCGCATGAACTCCGACAAAAATATGACCCTAGCTTTGCTCAACTACGCCGATAGCACAATTAGTATCAGCGGTCAACATGAGGAAACTCTTGTGGTCAGGAAAGGTGGTCAAATCCAGCGGATAGACACCATAGATTTAGGATTTCCGCTCGGCTTAGATGAGGATATTTCCGAGTTAATCAGCCATGTTTTAGTTGACTTAGAACCTGGGGACGGGGTGGTGCTTTATACTGACGGCATCCCCGAAGCTAGAAACATACACAAAAAATTCTACGGTATCGAAAGACTCTGTGAAGTGGTTTCTCAAAACTGGCATTTGAGCGCCGAACAAATTAAGGAAGCCGCCATTGATAATTTGCGAGACTTTATTGGAGAACAAAAGGTATTTGATGACATTACCTTGCTGGTTATCAAGAAAAAGGATTAAGTCCTGTCTGTTTTTGTTCTTGCTTTCTTCACCCATCACTGCTATTCTAAAAAAAGATATTTGGGATCGGCTGTGTTTGAGATAAAAATATGTAGGAATAAAATTTTATAAAAAGCTCGCTCTACCGCCTTAGTAATTAAAGCTCTACTCGGCTCTATAAATAAATGACAAACAGCATCTTTCGACTCTTGTCAATCTTCTTAACTATCGCAGTAATAACTCTATTTCCCGGAGTTGCTAATGCAGGTCAGATTTCCGTTCACAATTCTACTAACCAGCCAATTACTTGTGATGCTTCTGGTGGTATTCGCAACACAGTTAAGCAAAATATGCAGAGGATATTGCTCTCACCAGGCCAAACTCTTGGACTCAACCCACAGGATTTCTCGACGCAAACGATCGCTCGCGTGGAGTGTAAAGGATACAATGTTGACAATCTGAACGTTACCCCCAATAGTCCCGATCGCTATTTATCTTTCACAGGTAAAGCCCAGCAGACTTTATCGGTATTGTTGTACCCCTATTTACCGACAACACCAGAAGCAAATTTTCAGCCGATGGTACAGCGGATTGTCAATGAGTTTCAACAAAAAAATCCCCAGATTTTGCTCAATGCAGTAATGACTCAAGCTTTAGAATATGACACCTATACCTACAGCAATTTGCCGCATCTTCTGGGTAAAAATGGATTTGATTTAGTTGAGCTTGATACCTTAATGTTAGGTGATGCAGTCGATAACCATTTGATTCTTCCAGCTTCCCAAGCAATATCAACTTCCAAGTTTTGGCAAGTAGGTCTAGAAGCATCAACTTACAACAATCAACTCTACGGTTTTCCGACTTGGCTGTGTTCATATTTCTTATTCGGGCGAGACCGCGATATTTGGCAAGTTAAATCAGTGCCGGGATTAATTAATTATTTATCTCACAAACCACCCGTAAAACCGCGATTAATTGCAAATTTTAACAGTGACTGGAATGCGATCGGCTTTTATTTGGATGGCTATACAGACTTGTTTGGGTTTGATCGCGTGACAGAAGCTTTGGAGAAACCGATCGATCCGCAGGTAATGAACAATTTAGTAGAAATATCTGCAGAATGTGCAGTCAATGGTACAAATGGCTGTGTCAACAACTACTATAATCAAGATCCCAACGCGGGATACCAGGACTTTTTAGCAGGGGCCAGCAGCTTTATTGGTTTTTCGGAAAATTCTTTTTATATCCGCTTGTCCGATACCCAAAAGCTACCTCTTTTTGCCACACCAGCTCCCTATGGTCAGGAACTTAAACCATTGGTTTTTGCTGATACTTTAGCTGTGAATTCTTCTCGATGTAACAATCAAGATTGTCAGGCTAATGCTGTCAAGTTTATCGACTACATGAGCAGCGTTGATACCAAACTCTGGATTGCTTTTAGCGAAGATTTAGATAGCGGTACGCCACCCCGGCGATCGCTACCAGCCATCAAAGCTTTCTACGACCAGCCGCGAGTCGAGCAAGACGAACTATATCCGCAATTCGCACCATTAGTCAAGAACCCAAACGCAAATTTTCCTAACTCTCTTTCCGACAATAAAAAAATAGCGATGTACCAAGAAATTTGTACGGAATTTAATCAACAGGAACCGGAATATCCTAAATGTGACTTTAACAGGCGATCGCTCCTACGAAGCAAGCGCTTCAAAGGTTTTTAACACAATGGCTGGGATGTGCGATGGTTAGCGATCGATATCATTGTTTTTTGGTCAAATCTTCCCTAAACCTTGCGGGCTGTAGTAAACTAATCACTAATGACCGCAAACTTTTTTATATTCCTTGAACTAAAAGCTGACTAGGATTTCGCAACCTGAGCGGTGGTAAGTACGTTCTGAATCGCTGAAACCATTGCCCCCCATTGCATCGATCCATCGATTTGTGCCTTCATCCTTCAACATTTGCTATAGCAACTATGACCCTAATATCAATTCCGGGCTACCGGGCGATCGAACAACTCTACTCGGGGCCCAGAACCTTCGTTTACCGAGGTTTTTCTGAATCCGACAATCAACCAGTCGTCATCAAACTACTCAAGTCTGAGTACCCGACTTTCAGCGAACTGGTGCAGTTTCGCAATCAGTACACCATTGCCAAAAATATTGAAAATTCCGGTATTGTCAAACACTTAAGTTTGGAAGTATACCGTAACGGTTTTGCCTTAGTGATGGAGGATTTTGGCGGAATTTCTCTAGCAGAATACATCACCACTGGTGCTTGGAATCTACAGGACAAAATTACCCATAGCCTAGAAAACTTTTTACAAATTGCCATTAAAATTTGTGGTTGTTTAGAAGCCATATATAACAGCCAAGTTATTCACAAAGATATCAAACCCCAGAACATTATAATTAACCCTAACACTCAAGAAGTTAAAATAATTGACTTTAGTATTTCCTCGCTTTTGCCTAGAGAAAATCCAGAAATTAAAAATCCTAATATCTTAGAAGGGACATTAGCTTATATGTCTCCCGAACAAACTGGAAGAATGAATCGTGGGATTGACTACCGCACCGATTTTTACTCGCTAGGAGTAACTTTTTATGAACTGTTGACAGGACAATTGCCATTCCAATCTAACGAGCCGATGGAATTGGTTCACTCTCACATTGCTCGCCAGCCAATTCACCCGATCGCCCTCAATCCTGCCCTCCCCCAAGTATTGAATGACATAGTGCTCAAACTGATGGCGAAAACAGCCGAAGCACGCTATCAAACAGTTAGTGGCATCAAACACGATTTAGAAAAATGCTTAAAAGAATACTCAGATCATGGCACTATTCAACTGTTTAAATTAGGCAGCAGAGACATTTCCGAACGCTTTGTCATTCCCGAAAAACTTTACGGCAGAGAAACCGAAGTTTCGGCTCTATTAGCAGCCTTCCAGCGCGTCGCCTGTCCCCAGGAAAATTCCGCAGCCGCCGATTTTGAGGTTTCCCCTAGTAGCAGCCGAGAGCCTCAGAAACTCCCCCGTACAGCTACTACCGAAATCATGTTGGTAGCAGGCTTTTCCGGGATTGGCAAAACCGCTGTGGTTAACGAAGTTCACAAGCCAATTGTCCAGCAGCGGGGATACTTTATCAAAGGGAAATTCGACCAATTCAGGCGCGATATTCCCTTCTCAGCATGGGTGCAAGCTTTGCAAAGTTTCCTGCAGCAATTACTGACAGAAAGTGTTACTCAAGTTCAGCAGTGGCAAGCCCACATCTTGTCTGCTTTAGGGGATAATGCTCAGGTAATTATTGATGTTATCCCAGAATTAGAACTGCTAATTGGCAAGCAACCTGCTGTCCAGGAATTAGAACCCAGTCCTGCACAAAATCGCTTCAATCTGTTATTTCAAAAGTTCATTCGTGTCTTTGCTACCAAAAATCACCCCTTAGTGATCTTCTTAGATGATTTGCAATGGGCAGATTCCGCATCTCTGAAACTAATGCAATTGTTGCTAGGCGAATCAGAAGGTCAACATTTGTTGCTAATTGGCGCTTATCGAGATAATGAAGTTTCCAGCGTTCATCCATTAATGCTGACTTTATCAGAGATTCGCAATCTACCAAATCGCAGTATCGATCGCCCAGCCCCTATAATTAATCAAATTACTCTTGCGCCACTTTCAAAAATCGACTTAAATCGTCTAGTTGCTGATGCTTTAAGCTGTCCCCTGAATCGCTCGCTTTCTTTAACCGAATTGATTTTTCAAAAAACTAAAGGCAATCCTTTTTTTAGCAATCAATTCCTCAAAAAGCTGCATGAAGATCAGTTAATTTATTTTGATTTTACCCCGTTGGATGGGGGAGAAAGGGGTGGTTGGCAGTGCGATATTACTAAAATTAGAGAATTGGCAGTCAGCGATGATGTCGTCGAATTTATGGCGAATCAATTGCAAAAATTGCCGCTAAATACTCAAAATATTTTAAAACTAGCTGCTTGTATTGGCAGTCAATTTGATTTAGAAACCTTAGCAGTTGTTTATGAAAAATCTCAAATAGACACTGCGGCTGATTTATGGAAAGCATTGCAAGAAGGTCTAATTTTACCGCAAAGTGAAGTTTACAAATTTTTTGCAGATGATGGGGAGTCTGCACCATTAGCTGTTGCCGATTGTCAATTGGCCAGTTACAAATTTTTGCACGATCGCGTTCAACAAGCTTCTTATTCTTTGATTCCCGATGAAGCCAAACAGTCAACTCACCTAAAAATTGGCAGATTGTTGTTGAGTAATACCCCAGAACATGAAAAAGAAGATCGGATATTTGATATTGTCAACCACTTGAATATTGGAGTGGAATTAATTGTCGATCGCACCGAAAGAAATCAACTAGCTTCATTGAATTTAATTGCTGGACGTAAAGCTAAAACTTCTACAGCTTATGCTGCTGCTGTGGATTATTTAACTATCGGCAGAAACCTGCTAGCAGATGATAGCTGGACAAATTTATACGGCTTGACGATCGATCTTTATGTAGAAGCGGTTGAAGCCGAATATTTGAATACCAATTTCGATTTGTCGCACCAACTTGCGGAAATAGTTCTATGTCGAGCGCACAATCTCCTCGATCAATTCAGAGTTTACGAAGCACAAATTCAGTCTTATATTGCTCAAAATCAGATGAAATCGGCAGTAGATACTGGATTGCAAGCTTTGGGAATCCTGGGTGTTTCTTTGGAAACAGAACTTCCCCCTACAGTAGAGATATCTGCCTTAGCTAATTTGCCCGAAATTAATGATGCTTATAAAATTGCTGCTTTGAGGATTTTATGTGCGATCGCTTCTGCAGCTTATCTAGCCCGTCCAGAAACTTACCCAGCCGTTGTGTTTACAATGGCACATATTTGTAGCAAATATGGAAACTCTGCCCCGGCTAGTTATGCCTATGCTTGTTGCAGTTTAATCTGTGAAGTAATCGGAGAAATTGAATTAGGCTATCAATACGGCCAACTATCTTTGCAGGTATTAGATAAATTCCCATCCCAAGAATTTCACTCGAAAGTTGTGATGGTGTACAATGCTTGCGTGAGACATTGGAAAGAACCCAGTCGAGCGAGCATATCGTCTTTGGTATCAGCAGTCCAAAGCGGTTTAGAAACTGGCGATATCGAGTATGCTTGCTACTCGGCTATGTATCTTTGCATCTACAGCTTTTTTAGCGGTGAAGACTTAAGCTCTGTAGATAAAAAATACGAGCAGTATTTGGAGCTAATGCTAAATTCCAAACAAGAATATCAGACTTATTATACTAAAATTTGGCGACAACTTACATTAAACTTACAAGGATTAGCTGAGGACAATTGTCGATTAGTTGGGGAGAGTTTTAATGAAGATGAAATGTTGCCTGTTTTGCTGGCAGCAAATAATGTCTCTTCCATCTTTGGGGTTTATTTTGCTAAATTGGTGGTGAATTATTTGTTTGGCGATCGCGATCGGGCTGTGGAAAATGCCCAGCTAGCAGAGCAATATGTCGCGGGTGTCGGCTCATTGATGATGGTTCCCCAGTACAATTTTTACCATTCCCTCGCCCTCGTGGCACTGTATCCCGATGCTGATGCGATCGCTCAAGAACAATACTTGAACCAAGTTGCAGCCAATCAGGAAAAAATGCAAACTTGGGCATTCCACGCACCGATGAATTATCAGCACAAGTATGACTTAGTAGCCGCAGAAATAGCACGAGTATTGGGACACAGGCTCGAAGCAATGGATTTGTACGATCGCGCCATTGCTACGGCAAAAGAAAACCAATACCTCCAAGAAGAAGCACTAGCAGGGGAATTGGCAGCTAAATTCTACCTTGAATTAGGCAAAGATAAAATTGCCCGCGTCTATCTAACGGACGCTTACTACGCTTATGCTCGCTGGGGATCTCAAGCAAAAATTCATGATTTAGAACAAAAATATCCCCAATTACTCAGCCTGATTCTCGAACAAAAAACAAGTTTGTATGCGGGAGAGACAATCGCTCAAACTATAGTCGGACCACTCACGTCGGCTGGCAATAATATTTGCAATATGCTGGATTTGGCAACAGTTATTAAAGCTTCTCAAGCCATATCTGGAGAAATAAACGTCGAGGAATTGCTCTCAACTTTGATCCAAATTTTGACCCAAAATGCGGGAGCTTCAAAAGGCTCTATCATCTTACAAAGAGCAGGCGAATTATCGATTGTTGCTAAATGCTTAGACGAGCGCTGCTATTTGCCCAATATTCCCCTTTCTCAAAGTCAAAATCTTCCCATCACTGCCATTAACTACGTCTGGCGTACCAGAGAAACCTTGGTAATTAATGATATTGCTACTGAAAATATCTTTGCGGCCGACCCCTACATTATTCAGCACCAACCTAAATCTGTATTGTGTACTCCCATAGTTAACCAAGGTAAAGCGATCGGCATTTTGTACTTAGAAAATAGTCTCACCCCAGGTGCATTTACTCCTGACAGATTGGAAGTCTTAAAAATTCTCTCTTCCCAAGCAGCTATTTCGCTGGAGAATGCTCTGCTATATCAAACTCTAGAAGATAAAGTTGAAGAACGTACAGCCCAACTAGCCCAAGCCAATCAGGCAATTTCTGCCCTCAACCAACGCCTCAAAACCGAAAATCTGCGGATGAGTGCCGAACTCGATATCCTCAAACAAATGCAGCAGTTAATTCTGCCCAAACCTGCGGAATTAGCTGCAATTGCAGAGTTAGATATCGCTGGGTTTATGGAACCAGCAGATGAAGTTGGTGGCGATTACTACGACGTACTTTGTACTGAGGGGGTGGTTACGCTCTGCATTGGTGATGTCACCGGACACGGACTAGAAAGCGGGATTTTGATGGTAATGACTCAAGCTGCTGTTCGCGCTTTGAAAGAAGTTCAAGAAATAGAGCCGGTTCGCTTTTTAGATACCCTTAACCGCACTATTTATAAAAATATCCAGCGGATGAACTCGGACAAAAACCTGAGCCTAGCCCTCCTTAATTACGCAGACAGTAAAGTTAGTATTAGCGGTCAACACGAGGAAACTCTTGTAGTCAGAAGAGGCGGTAAAATTGAGCGTATTAATATGATGGATTTAGGATTTCCCATCGGCTTAGATGAGGATATTTCCGATTGGATTAGCCATGTTTTAGTAGACTTAGAGCCGGGGGACGGGGTGGTGCTTTATACTGACGGCATCCCCGAAGCTAGAAATAGACACAAAAAATTCTACGGTATCGAAAGACTCTGTGAAGTGGTTTCTCAAAACTGGCATTTGAGCGCCGAACAAATCAAGGAAGCCACCATCGCTGATTTGCGAAAATTTATTGGAGAACAAAAGGTATTTGATGACATTACTTTGCTAGTATTGAAGCAACAGGGAAATATTGTGCATAATTTATGAGTGACGGTCGTCAACCCGGTTTCTACGGGGGGTCTTGGATTTAATGGTCAAGCATCGAAGCAGAAACAGGATTTCGAGTTCCACGCCTGTAAGTTATAATAATTTACAACGAGGAAGTAAAACAATTTTGCGCTTCCAGATTCGGAAGTATAAATTATGAAACCACAAATAAATTTAGCACCATCTAAATCTCCAGAAGAACTCCATAACCAGCTACAGGAGTTGAGGGAAAAACTTGAGGAAGTAGAGGATGAAAAAAACAGCTATGAAACCTTAGTAGAAATTGTCACACAACACTCCACGGATCTAGAAAACCAGATCCATCATAAAAACCGAGAGATGCAGACTTACATCGAGCAGGTAAAAAAGGTTATAGATGCAGCTATCGCTGTAAAAAACAATAGCTTTCAACCCCAGATATTGTCAGATGTGGCAGCGCGCAGTGATGCACTGGGAGAACTGGCACAGGTATTCTCGCATATGGTGCAAACGGTGAAAGCGCGGGAACAAGAATTAGAGAAACTTTTGCAGGCTTACGGACGTTTTGTTCCCGATGAATTTCTCCAATTTCTCGGCAAGCAAAGCATGGTTGATTTCCAGCTTGGAGACCACGTGAGCAAAGAGATGGCAATTATGTTTTCCGATATGCGTTCGTTCACCACGATGGCGGAGCAAATGACTCCTCAAGAAAACTTTGACTTCATCAATAACTATTTACAGCAAATTAGTCCCGAAATTCGTAAGCACAACGGTTTTATTGTCAAGTATATTGGAGATGGAGTTATGGCAGTTTTTCCTGATGGCGTTGATGATGCTATTCAGGCAGGAATTGTGAAATTGGAGCAGTTACAGAAATACAATCAAAGCCGTAAAATAAATGGGGATATACCGCTGAAGATTGGCATTGGTATCCATGTGGGTGATACGATGGTTGGGATTATTGGAGATGCGAACCGGATGCAAGCAGATGCGCTCTCGGATCATGTCAATCTCACCGCTCGTCTGGAAGGTTTGACTAAGTATTATGGCGTATCTTTATTAATTTCTGGAGATGTGGTACAACGTTTGAGTCAACCCGAAAAGTATCATATCCGTTTTTTGGATCGGGCTATTGTCAAAGGTAGACAAGAAGCCATTTCAGTTTGTGAGGTGTTAGATGTTGAAGTAGAACCAGTGCGATCGCTCAAAATTCAAACTTTGCCTATATTTGAGGAGGGACTCCAAGAATATTGTCAGGGAAATTTTGCTAAGGCCATAGTTTGTTTTGAACATATAGTGGCGCTAAATCCAGATGACAAGCCCAGTCAACTTTACCTAAAACGCATCCAATCGCTGTTAGAAAAGAGTATTCCTGCTAACTGGAATGGAGTGTGGAAATTTACCCAAAAGTGACATTAATACATCAATTGGAGGCAGAAAAACTATGACATCTGGAAGCTTAAAAACAATGACACAAATCTTTGGAGAATTCATTGAAGAATTTCCTCCTGAACACGACTCCCTAGAACTTACATTTACCCCCAGTTCTCGCCCCATCAAACAGCGCTGGCGCAATAACAGGCTTTCAGCTCATTTTGTGGCAGATTATTTGTCGAGCTTTCTACCGGTGGATGAGGAGGATGCTAGCAGCGAGAAACGGATAAAAGAAAGCAAGGGAGCTGTGAGCTACGTAGCCAACGAACTGTTAGAAAATGCGATAAAATTTAATGACGATGATACCAATTATAAGGTCAAATTTGGTATACATTTTATTGGTGAAATAGAGGTGACGGCGATAATTTTTGCCAGTAATAGTGTCAAGCCAGAAAAGGCAAATAAATTGAAGGAGTTTATTGAAGAAATTCTGGCTTCCGATCCCAATGAACTTTATTTGCAGCAGCTTGAAAAGAATGCGGAATCGGAAAGTGACACATCGGGATTGGGATTGCTGACGATGATTAATGACTATTCAGCTAAGATAGGTTGGAAATTCGAGTGCAGACCAGATAGTGATACCATCATTGTTACGACTGTGGTTCAAATTAGGGTCTAGTTGCTAGCATTTCAATATTTACTCTCTTGTGCGATCGCACTATTTTAGTCAGGAAACAAAATCACAATGGGCATTCAAGAAATTCAAGGTGAAGATTACAGCATTCAGTACGATCCAGAATCAGTCACAGTCACTTTCCAAGGCGAACTCAGCCTGAGCGGCCCAGCAGAGTATGCGCCAATAGTCGAATTGTTAGATGAGGTCGCCAATCCCGAACCGCCTACTATTACCTTGAATCTAAAAAATTTGGAATTTGTTAACAGTTCTGGTATCAGTATGCTGTCGAAGTTTGTCATTGCCGTTCGGAAAAAGAAAACTATTCAACTTTTGGTATTGGGTTCAAATGATGTTCCCTGGCAACAGAAATCTCTCAGAAATTTAGAAAAGCTGTTGCCAACTTTGAAGCTCGAATTAGCGTAGGATATGTTTCAGTTGACAGTTGACAGTTGACAGTTGACAGTTGACAGTTGACCTGGGATAGCGACCTCTAACTGGAAGGAACAGGATTCGAGTAATGAATAGTCTTCTTTTAATTTCTCCCTAAAAGCGAGAGGCTTTAAACCAGTTTTATCTGGTAAAATTTAATTACGGTTAACACAGGCGGGACGCCCGTGCCACACACAGTTAACATAGGCGGGACGCCCGTGCCACACACAGTTAACATAGGCGGGACGCCCGTGCCACAGTTAACATAGATAAATTTGGATGATTAGTAAATTGCTTAAGTTTGCTGGATCGGCAGTTCAATGATAAACTCGGTTCCCTTGCAGGGTTCCGACTCGCACCGAAGCGATCCTCGGTGATTTTCTACTAAGATTTTGTAGACAATAGACAATCCTAAACCGGTACCTTTACCAATTTCCTTGGTGGTGAAAAACTGCTCGAACATTCGCTCTTTTATCTGTGGTGTCATTCCGGTTCCCGTGTCAGCAATCCGCACTCTCACGCGATCGGACCCAGCTAATTCTGTGGTTATCAAAATTTTTAACGTAGCATAGGGCTCATTTTGTGATGCTTCGTCCAAAGCATCGATCGCGTTGGTAATTAGATTCATAAATACTTGATTTAGCTGACCCGAATAACACTCTACAGGAGGCAATTTTCCATAATTTTTAATTACTTGGATGTCGCGACGGTCTATTTGAGAATTGAGACGGTTTCGCAAAATTAACACGGTGCTGTCAATGCTGTCGTGCAAATCGCACATGGTCATGTTACTGTTATCGGTTCGCGAAAAGTTGCCCATAGATTTGACAATTTCGCGAATGCGATTGGAACCCATTTGCATGGAAGAGATAACTTTAGGCAAGTCTTGAACTAGAAAACCCAGATCTATCTCTTCGATTTTAGCTGTGATTTCGGGACAGGGATTGGGATAGCATTCTTGATAGAGACACAGCAGGTGCAACAAATCTTGAGTATAAATTGCGGCATGGCTCAAGTTGCCATAAATAAAACTAACTGGGTTATTAATTTCGTGGACGATACTAGCCATTAGCGCCCCCAGCGAAGACATTTTTTCGCTGTGGAGGAGTTGAGCTTGAGTTTGTTTTAGTTCGCAAAGTGCGCGATCGAGCTGGGCGGCTTGAGCTTCCGCTTTCGAGGTAGCAGCACAACTTTCTTGATAAAGTTCAACCTGTTTAAGGTCGATTTCAAATTGTTCGATTTCGCTTTCTTGCTGGTATTGGCTCACCACGGCATCGAAAGCTTCTAGCAAGTCGCCGCCCGCTGCTTCGACAATGTACAGGAGATGGGGATTTTCCAGCATGAGTTCGGCATCAGGAACTTGCACTAATGCTTTTATTCGATCGATATATGCGCGCACTTGTTTGTCTAAATACAGTGGCGGCTCCAAATACATTGCCTTGAGGGTGGCTGAAGGGGGACTCACTAAGTTGATGCTGCTGCCAATATTAATTAAGTCGCGGTGCGATTTTTCCATAAGCTCGATCGCTTCTAACAAATTCACCCGCAGTTTGGCTCTTTCTACCCCATTCTGAGAGCAAACTAACCTCATGCAAAAAAACGCCGTTCGTTGAGAAAGCATTCGCTGGCGGCCGCTGATATTAATTACCGCAGCACTAATTTTTCTGGCTGTCGTAATTTCTTCCAGATTAAAGTAGTTGCTCAGTGCTGCCATTGGTAATACCCCCGACTCCACTAAATGTCTGTAGCTCCTGCTGACACAAGATTTAAGAGCCATAAAAAAAATTGTACAAGACACTAATCAATATATTCTGTATTTCCTAATAAAGTAGTATACTAAAACACAATTATTTGCAATTGGTGGCTTATCACAATTTTTATGATTCGGCTTCTTGCACAGTTTTTCTTAATTATTCAAAAATTTACAAGTCAACTTCGCCATAATTTGAGCTTGAGTTTGCGGCAACCCGTGAGCAGCATTGGGAATAATTGCTAACTCTGCTCCCGGTATCTCGTTAGCGTAGGTTTCACAGTGCCATAGAGGAATTGTTTCGTCACTATCTGCTGCGATAACTAAGGTAGGAATTTGCAATTGGTGAATTTCTTTTTCTACTGTATCAACTGCATCTTCTGGCCGCATCCGGCTCATTAAAAATGACCTTGCTACTGGTTGAGACATTAACTCCCTGCGCCACCCGGAAATTTGCTGCAATTTCTCACTTTTTCCCGCTAAACTCGCAAAAGGTTTTGCTAAGTGCAAGGCCCAATCAACGGCTGGGGTTTCCCACAGCAGCGGCCGCAAAGCATCGTATTGACCGCAAAAACTGTCGTCCCGAATTCCGGCTGGTGCTGCTAACACTAAACTGCTAACAGAATTAGGATATTTGAGTGAATATGCAGATGCTACCCAACCGCCAAAAGAATGTCCGATGATGCAGCAGGGTTCGATATTTAGTTGTTCTACAACTTGCCGGACAAAAGCAACTTCTACAGCTACGTCGTAGCGGATTTCTGGTTTGCTGGATTCTCCAAAACCCAACATATCTAAACTGATGCACCGAAACTGAGATTGCAATAACTCAATTAATGGCAGCCAGCAAGTCTTTTCTCCGAAGAAACCGTGCAGCATCAATAAGGGTCTGCCGCACCCGATGTCGAGGTAGGCGGCTGTTTGGGTGGTGCTATTGACAAATGTACTTAATGTGTGCTTGTGTCCTACAAGTGCTTGAGACTGCATGGGCGATCGACTCTTGATAGGTAAGAAATATTTGTAAAGAATTGTAACAAAAAAGCAGTCCAAAGGTTAAACTTCATTAAGGAGTACACAATGAGAAATAGACCATGATATTGTCTATGATTATTAGAAAATACTACAAACTCAAAGCAGGAGAACACTTTGAACTCTACTTTAAAACAGTACCCGGCTTGCTCTCTTCGTGAAGATGTCAGTGAGTACGTAGCACACCTACAGCTTCACATGACTTTACAAGCTCGCAACTTGCTCCCTACCATTACCACCGCTAAGGATAGTCGGGAACAACTGTTGCAGCAGACTCAGGCTCATTTTGAGAAACGAGTTTCTCGACAAGCTATTTAAACAAATTTGCGGTTTCCCCAATTTACGATCGCCCGAGATCGAACTTTCCCAAATTTCATCATCCCAGAAACCCGGTAGTCTCAAAAATACCGGGTTTCTTTTCGGCTAATTAGGTAGGGGGCCAGGTTTTGGGTAATATGCGTTGGGTTCTTTAATTTTATGTTTATGCGAATTCCGATTATTGCATTTTTGACTTTGGCACAGGTGGCTGGCGGTGAATTGGCGGCGCGGGCGATAGATCCGAGTGCCGCACCGACTGAGGCGGAGTTTAGAGAGGGAACCGCAGAGGCGCAGAGGGCGCAGAGGGAGGAGGATGAGGTCATTGGTGATAACTTAACGTTAAACCGACCGTCTCTGTTGTTTGTAGCGAAGTCTAGATCCCCCCTAACCAAGGGCGGGCACGGGGACACCGCCCCTACTAAGGGGGGGACAAGAAATATGCTCAAAGTCCCCCTTGTTAAGGGGGATTTAGGGGGATCTAGACTAGATGACAAGCGACATTTGTTATCGGTTCCAGTCTTAAATAGTCACCAATCGGATGAGGTGAACCCAACTGTGCCAAATTGGCCGGCATTCGATGAGCTCGCAGCTTCTGGAGAAGTACGCGCGGCGCAGCTATCTCCTAGGGAATCTCCCTCATATCGTTTCCGGTTGCATCACAATAATAAAATCGAGTCAACAGTTAACACTCAACCATTGAGTTTTTCCACCCCTGCTTCAACAGTCAACAGTCAACAGTCAACAGTCAACAATCACCTGACGGTGCAACCGGAATTGATATCACTCAAGTCCAGCCACAATAAAGATTTTACATCTCTGTTAAAAACTCCGGTTCCGCTGGTGGCAAAAGCTGAAATCCCCGAAGCCGTAAACAGCAACGCCCGACAGCTAGACGGTACTCTGCAAATCAGTCAAGCAAGCAATGCTGAAGGCGTTTACGTTGCAGAGGTAAAAATTCGCTTTGTCAATTCCCGAGGTGAAGCTGTTGATAAAAAAGGGAATCCGGTTGAGGGCAGAATTTCGGAAGATTTTATCCGAGGCGAGCTCAAACTCAAGGTGGGGGATAACTACAGCCGGGAAGTTGTACGATTGGATTTACAGCATTTGCAGCAATTGGGATTGTTTGACAAAGTGACGGTTTCTACTGAAGAAGTTGGCACGGATGTTAATGTAATCTACAACGTTCAAGAGCGATCGGCTCGCTCTTTTAGCGTGAGTGCCAGTCTTAGCGATGATGTTGGCGTTGCTGTTCCTCTTTCCTATACCGATCGAACTTTCGGCCGCACCCCACAGCGGCTGTCGGTGGAACTTGAACCCAGCCTCCGAGGTATCCAGTACGATGTCCAGTTTGTCAGCCCTTACGTTGCCGCGGAAGACCGTTTGGGATACAGTGTGAGAGCTTTTGGCGATCGTAGAATATCGGAAATTTTCAACAAAGATATTGATTTGCCCAACGGGAACCGAGTTCGGGAAATTCGGGTGGGGGGAAATCTCAGGTTTACCAGACCTTTGGGCGATTGGCAATCGACTTTGGGATTAAATTATACAAATATCAGCACGCGCGATCGCAACTTAAATATTGCCCGCCGCGACGAACTCGGCAATCCTCTCACATTCAGCGGCAGCGGCGTTGACGAGTTATACACTGTTTCTTTTGGTGCGATTCGCGATCGGCGGGACAATCCATTCAACCCCACCAGCGGCTCGATTCTCAGCCTCAGTACCGAGCAGTCGATACCTCTGGGGCGAGGCAACATTGTGAGTAACAGGCTGTTAGCGAATTATATACAGTATGTACCACTAACTTTGCTCGGCATCAGCGAGTCCGAAGCCTTGCCCGAAATGCTGGCTTTTAACTTGCAAGCGGGCACGGTAATCGGGGATTTGCCACCAACGGAAGCTTTTCGCCTCGGCGGTCGCAATTCTGTGCGGGGTTACGATAGCGGGGATATTGGCAGTGGCCGGAGTTATTTTTTAGCTTCCGGCGAATATCGGTTTCCTGTCGGCAGGGACGTCGGCGGCGTGATATTTGTTGATTTTGCGTCGGATTTGGGCACAGGAGATAGCGTACTGGGAAAACCGGCGGTAGTCAGGGACAAACCGGGGACTGGGGCGGGTGTTGGGGTGGGTGTGAGGGTGCGATCGTCCTTTGGATTAATTCGCTTAGATGTGGGTGTTAGCGACTCCGGCGACATCAAATTTATACTCGGTACAAAGCAGCGTTTTTAAGAATAGTGCAACAGATCACTTAAACCACAGTCTTAAAAAGATTTTACTTGACGAAATTGCCGCCAAAGCCGTTGGCTCTGCATCATCAAACCTATCGGCCTCGGCTGGCGGGGTGTCGGTGATTGCTGCTAAGGATGGGGCGAGTTGTCTCACGAATAATTGAGTTGGATTTCTTTGCTCAACCTCCCAAGTTTTTGGTAGTAATCGAAATTGAGTGAAATACAGCACCTCGTTCAGTTGACAGTTGACAGTTGACAGTTGACAGTTGACAGTTGACAGTTGACCGCAAGATAGCGACCTCTACCTGGAAGGAAGAGGATTGGAGTAAGGAATAGTCTTCTTTTAATTTCTCCCGCTTATGGGTTCCGGCTTTAAACCAATTCTTTCTGGTAAGGACACAACAATGTTGTATCCCTACTGTGTTGTAGGCAATTGACAATTGCTATATTTATTTAGGCTCGTAACTACTTAACGCTTTGGTTTCTTCACATCAACAGTTTTCGGCTTAGCCGCCGGAGTGCGCGGATAAAACTTAAACTTATTGAGCGCAGCACTTGCCGATTTAGCCACACCGCTATCTATATCTCGCAAAGCTTTTTGTAGTAGCGGAATCACTTTTTCCGACTTAATCATTGCTAGTGCTTCCACAGCAGCTTCACGCACCTCCGGGTGAATATCTTGAGCTAATTTTCCCAAGGTTTCTATTGCTCGCTGACCTTCGGCTCTCAGAGCATTAGCACCAGCCATTTTACCTAAAGCAGACGCTGCAAACTTGCGGGTTTCTTTGTCATGACTTTGAACACATCCCATCAACTGCGGTAGGGAATAGCTTGGTGCTTGTCTGGCAATTGGAAGCTGTTGTTCGACTTCTGGTTGATGTAAATCAATTGGTTGTGGTTCCGAAAAATCTGTGTAATTTAACTCTTCTTCAACTTCTGTTTGATTTAACTCACTTGACAGTTCCTGCCAAACTTCTTCTTGTGATAAACCTTCGGCAAATTCTGTTGAATTTAACTGACTGAACTGCTGCTCCGGGACTTCTTGTTGTTGTACATTACTTTCGTACTGCTCTTGCAAAGACATGATAGTAGCTTGCATCTGAGCTTCGTGCTCTCTCAACTGCTCGTGAGCCGCTTGCAACTGACTCTCGTATTGCTCTTGCAAAGCCTCCATATTTAACTGCATCTCAACCTCGCGGTTCTCATATTCCTCAGCAGTTTGCCTCAAGCGAATTTCGTGTTCATTTTGCAAGTTTTGCAAATGTTGCTCCATCTGAGCTTGATAATTTAGATGCAATTCGTCAGCAACTCTGAGTAAATGATGTTCGTGTTCTGCTTGCAAAGATTGGATATTTTGCTGGATACTAGCATTGTTAGCGGCTTCTAATTCCTCGCTGATTTGTCGCCGCAGCTCGTACTCATCTACGCTGGCAACTGGTGGGAGCTGACTGTCGCGTTCTGCCAAAACTTGTTGGAGCTGATTTTCGTATTGAGCTGCAACTTGTTTGAGCTGGTTTTCGTATTGGGTAGTAACTTGTCTGAGTAAATTATCGTGTTCGATACTAGCTTTTCTAAGCTGATTTTCCCGTTCTCCTTTCTGAGATTCGACAGCTTGTTGCACCCGAGACATCTGAGCTAATTCTATTTCCTCACTAATTCTGTGAGTTTGCTGCAAGTATTCTTGCTTTTGCTTCTTTAAGCGCTTTTCCACTAACCAGTAAGCAACTGCTACCCCTGCCAAAAAACCTACGATCGCTCCTATGATACCCACAACTGAGATCCTCCCGACAAAATAGTGATGCTGGACTTTTTACATTTAACCATACAGCCTCCTGTAACCGCCCAGTAGCAACAGCCAGGCTGTCACTGCTAGCCAGTGAACCGCCACCGCAGGCCAGATAGAACCGCTTTGCAGGTAGGCGAGGGAGCACGCAACTCCCAAAATTGCCGCCAGTAGCAAAAATACTGGATTCATAAAGGTCGATCGACCAACCGGGTAAAAAGTCAGCGCGTTCAGCGGGTGGTAAACTACAAAAACCGCCAAACTCGCGCATCCCCAAAACCACAGCATTAACCCAGAAGCCTTCTCAAGCGGGTGCGGCAGCATTAACACCCGGAACAATAATTCCTCGGTGATGCCCGGACTTAACAAACAGCCAACGAGCACTCCCACAATTGTACGCCGAGAGGTTTGCACGTCTACTTTGAGAAATCCCGACCAAAAACCCACTGAAAGAGCGATCAAAGTGTAAACCAGCGCGAGCATAGCTGCAACCAGCCAATCAGTGAAATCGGGAATAGTTGAAAAAGCTAGGGTGACGCGGTTTATCAGGAATCCCGGCAGCGCGAACGCACTAAAATTTAACATAATCAAACTGGTCCTTAAAATTTTCAAACAGATGTTAGCAGTAAGTTGAGCCGTTTATTATGCAAAACCAATCATTGCCACCCGTCAGAGTCCGCGTTTTTGTTTCGGGATTAGTTCAAGGAGTAGGATTCCGATATTCAACGAGGAATCAAGCAAAGTATTTCGGCCTGGGCGGCTGGGTGAGAAATCTCCCCGATGGGCGCGTCGAGGCTGTCTTTGAAGGCGGCAAAAAAGCTGTGGAAGGAATGATTAGTTGGTGCCGCCGCGGCCCCACCGGTGCAATGGTTAGTGAGTTGGTTTTGGAATACGAAGACCCGGAGGGCGATTCGCTTCCAGATAGCTCTGCCGCGCGTACTTTTGAGATCCGCCGATAACACAATACAGGGAATAATCTGCGGTTGAAACTGCCACTATACAAATGAAGTCTGCCTAACCTACGGCAGACTTCGCCCACGCAGACTAAAGAATGAATCGCATAAAAAGCGCGAATTTCGTATTGCCAATTTATCAATGATGAGCAAGTTGAGTTAATTTAGCAAACAACTGAGCAACTTTCGTCAAATCTTTATCTCCCGGCGCTATTTCTACGCCGCTAGAAAGGTCAACACCGCTGAAGTTATTGCCGATCGCGCTATCAATTGCATTTAAAATATTATCGGGTGTTAAACCGCCCGCCAGCAGCCAAGGACACTGCGGTCTAAACTCTGATAACATCCTCCAGTCGATCGTTTTACCAGTACCGCCCAATTGCTCTGGATGGTAAGCATCCAGCAGTAAAGTATCGACACGAACAGCATAAACAGCAGCGGTGGCTAAAGTTTCAGGAGTCTTAACTCTCAGGGCTTTGATAATTTCAATTCCCGGCAAAAACTCCCGCAGCCGATCGCAATATTCCGCTGTTTCATCTCCATGCAACTGCACCCCGCTTAAATTTGACTCTGCCGCTACTTGACAGATATTTTCTATTGTGGTGTTGGCAAAAACCCCGATGCGATCGACATTTTCCGGCAACTGCTCGACAATCAGGCGAATTGTTTCTGGGCTGACATAGCGGGGGGAAGCCGGCACGCAGATAAACCCCAAAGCCTGGGCTCCCAAACGGGCGATCGCAATTCCTTGGTCTAATTTAGTGATTCCGCAAATTTTAACCCGCACTCCGACTCCTCCCTTCCGAATTTGTATCAAAATATAAACGAATTGTTAACTATTAAAACAAATCTTAGTTTAATGCAAAACGCTTTTTATAATCTTGGAACTCAATATATATGTGAAATCAGGAGATAAGAACGTGATCAACTCATCTTTGCTGTTAGCCGTACAATCTACCACACCCTCAACACCGGAGTGGTCGCCACTGGTAGGACTGACAATGATTTTATGTAATTTGCTGGCGATCACGATCGGCTACTACGGCATCTCCAAGCAAAACCGCGGCAAGGGCCCAGCTTTACCCGTTGCACTCCCTGGAATGTTCAAAGGCTTCGGCGTACCAGAATTGCTGGCAACAGCCAGCTTCGGCCACTTGCTCGGAGCCGGAGTAATCTTGGGCTTGGGTAACGCCGGAGTTCTGTAAAAACCAGGGGAAAGGCAAAGGAAAGGGGAAGAAAAGATATAATAGAAACTCTTTCTTGCTCTCCTTTCCCAGGAAAATTCATGCAGACAGGTTGGCGAATCGGCTCTTTATTTGGCATCCCCCTACTTATAGATTATTCGTGGTTTATAATTTTAGCCTTAGCAACCCGCGAATACGCCAGTAGTTATCGCGTGTGGGGGCCTGCGCTCTCTTGGAGTGCGGGGTTGGCAATAGCTCTGCTGCTGTTTGCTTCCGTGCTCTTGCACGAACTCGGACACAGCTTGGCGGCGATATCGCAAGGCATCAAAGTTAATTCTATTACCTTATTCTTATTTGGCGGAGTAGCTTCGATCGACTCGGAATCAAAAACTCCCGGTCAAGCTTTTCAAGTAGCTATTGCCGGCCCTTTAGTCAGCTTTGCGCTGTTTTTAATCCTCGGTTTGGGTTCTCAAGTTCTTCCCCCGAAAAGTTTGCTAGCAATTGTCACCGAAAGGGTAGCACTAATCAATCTTGTTTTGGGATTATTTAACTTAATTCCCGGTCTGCCTTTGGATGGAGGACAAGTTTTAAAAGCAGCAATTTGGAAAATCACTGGCTCTCGATTTGCAGGCGTTCGCTGGGCGGCAAAAACAGGGCAAGTTTTAGGTTGGCTGGCCGTTGCTTTCGGTCTGAGTTTATGCTTGTTAGCGCGCGAGTACGGCGGCTTGTGGATGGCGCTCATCGGCTGGTTTGGCATTCGCAATGCCACTGCTTATAGCCGATTTACTTCACTACAAGAAGCCTTGATTAAAATTAAAGCCGGCGATGCGATGAGTCGCGAGTTTCGAGTTGTAGATGCAGATTTGACTCTGCGAGAATTTGCCGATCGCTATTTGTTAGAAGTTAATCCGTTTCCATTTTACATTGCTGCGACCAACGGCCGGGATTTGGGCTTAGTGTCGATCGACGATATCCGCTTCACAGAACGCAGCCAGTGGCCACTTCAGACTTTGCACAACATTTTGAAACCCCTGGAAAAAACCCCGACAGTCTCCGAAAAAGCATCCATCGCAGAAGTAATTAACAAGATGGAAGCCCGTCAGCTTTCCCGAATCATCGTCCTCTCGCCGATTGGTTCAGTAGCAGGGACGATCGATCGGGGCGACGTGGTTAAAGTTTTGGCAAAATACCTCAAACCGCAGATTTCCGAAGCAGACATCAAGCGCAGCAAAGAAGAAAACAGCTATCCCCAAGGATTGCAATTAAGTGCGATCGCCAAAACCGCACAAGAAAACTAAAATTTTGGCATCAGTAAGGGGCATTTACGAGCGCGCCAATGTTAGATTGTTGAAACCAACAATTATTAATATGCCCAAATTCTTTCATCAATTTCATCGTCAGTTGAAGGAGAGACGGTGGAGTTGGAAAAACTTAACTCATTCCTTCCCCTTCGCTGACTTGCAACCTCTTGCTATTATCTGGATTGTCGTGACCGGAACTCTATTGGGAGTGCGGCATTTAGGCGGGTTGCAGCCACTAGAATTAAATGCTTACGACCTCATGGTGCAGTTGCGGCCCGATCCTGGCCCTGACCCCAGGTTGCTGATAGTTGAAGTCACCGAGCAGGATATTAATACTATTGAAAAATGGCCAATTTCAGATCGCACTTTAGCAAAAGCGATCGCAGAAATAGCGCGTCTTGAACCCACAGCTATTGGCATAGATATGCTTCGCACGACTCCCTACGAACCGGGGAATGCAGAATTAGTCACTCAATTGAAAAACCCCAAAGTAATCCCCATTACCTTCATCGGCAGCTCTGAGTCCGAGCGAGTGCCCCCACCTCCCAATATACCAGACAAGCGAGTAGGATTTAACGATGTAGTAGTCGATCCAGACCGTATAGTGCGTCGAAATTTGATGTTGAGGGGCGATGGCAAAAAAACTGTGTATTCATTGTCGATGCGGCTAGCTTTTGCCTACTTTCAAAGCAAAAAAATAGCTCATAAAAAAACAGAAAAAAACGAACTTCAGGTAGATAAAACAGTATTTTCAAAGTTGCGTTCGGACTCAGGAGGTTATCAGAACATAGATGCCGCAGGCTATCAAGTCCTGCTCAATTACCGCTCTGCTGAAAATATAGCCAAGAGCGTGACACTAACTCAAGTGTTGCAGGGAAAAGTTGATCCTAAATTGGTGAAGGGTAAAATAGTGCTAATAGGCGTTACAGCCCTAAGTGTCAACGATTTATTTTTTACCCCTTACAGCGCTCGTGCAAGAGAAAACCAGCCGATGCCTGGGGTATTAATTCACGCAAGGGCCACCAGCCAAATTCTCAGCGCAGTTTTAGATGGCAAAGGGCTGTTTTGGTATTGGGATGAATGGCAAGAAATACTCTGGATCGCTGTGTGGAGTGCAGTGGGCGGCTGTTTAGCTTGGCGGCTAGAAAAATCGCTGAATTTGATCGCGATCGCGATCGCAGCTTGCGGCTCATTAGCGGGATTCACATTTTTCCTATTCATGCAACAGGGGTGGATACCTCTAATCGCTCCAGCCCTGGCACTTTTAATCACCGCAGGAGTCGCAGTCACCTATAAATACGAGCAGTCGAGGCAACAGCAAGGGATTGTGATGAAATTATTAGGACAACAAACTTCACCCGCGATCGCAAATGCCTTGTGGAAAGAGCGCGTCCATCTGCTCGAATCAGGGTTATTGCCAGGGCAAAAAGTTACTGCTACCATCATCCTCACCGACTTGCAGGGTTTTAGTACAATCTCCGAAAAACTACCGCCAGAAGTAGTAATGAGTTGGTTAAATGAGTATTTATCAGCAATGGCCCAAGAAGTCCAAAAACATCAAGGCGTGATTAATAAATTTACCGGAGATGGAATGCTGGCAGTATTTGGCGTACCCATTCCGCGCACCACTCCAGAAGAAATTGCGGAAGATGCTCGCCTCGCCGTATCTTGCGCTTTAGCCATTAGTTCCCGCTTGCCACAAATGAATCAAAATTGGCTCACACGGGGTTTACCGGCCGTAAAAATGCGAGTAGGCATCTTTACAGGGCCTGTTATGGTGGGTAGTCTCGGAGGCACAACCCGTTTAGAATATGGAGTGATCGGCGACAGCGTAAATATTGCCTCTCGGCTCGAAAGCTGCGAAAAAGATCGGCACGAGGACACTTGCCGCATATTGATTGCAGAAGAAACCTTACTGCATCTGGCAGACCAATTTGAAGTAGAATCTTGGGGAGCTTTACCGTTAAGAGGCAGGGAACAAAAAGTTAATGTCTACCGCATTTTGGGAATAAAACAGAAATAAAAAGACACAATTTCTCCCTAAAAAACCATGAAGCCCATGAAAAAAATTACTAAGTTTATCCTGAATCTGACATCAGTTGGATCAATAGTATTGATCGCCACACTTAACGTTTCCCTTTTTCCAGTTGTGGGACAGGATGATATAGATATAAACCCAGGGCGCGGACCAATCACTAGACCGGGAGGGCCGCGCTTCGTTCCGTCCCGTGAAGATATGGATGAGCGACCCCCCACTCAACCGGGACGCCCTGTGCGCGGTGGCTGCGCGAGCATTAGTCAGTTAGGTCTCACAGCCTTAGTGCCTACAAATAAGAAGGGACGGACTGTTTCCGACTATCCAACGTTCTTTTTCTACTTGCCTCGAACAGAGGCGCAATCAGCCGAATTTATCCTAAAAGATGAAAGCGGCAAGCAGATTTATAAACAGGATCTCACAATTAGCAATTTATCCGGGGTGATCGGCGTTAGTATCCCCCCTAAGCAAAATGTGCCTCCCTTGGAAGTAGGCAAAAGTTACACTTGGAATTTTACAGTGATTTGCGACTCTCAAGACCGATCGGCCGATCAGATCGAAATCGGTACTGTAGGGCGAGTTGAACTCAGTGCAGATATCCGCCGTCAATTAGAGAAGGCTGATCCGCGCGAGAAAACCTTTATTTATGCTGAAAATGGGATTTGGCAAGAGGCTCTCAGCAATCTAGCTGCCGCTCGTCGCGATCAGCCTAATGATACAACGTTCAAGGCTGATTGGGAAAGTTTGCTGGATTCTGTGAAATTGGGCGAAATTGCCAAAGAGCCGATCGTTCAAACTCAGCCACAGCCATAAGCTGTACTGCATATAAATTTAACTTTTTTGGCAACGTTAGAGCAACGGGCCAGAAGACTTTTAATAAAAAGAAGTGTACAAGTTTTTAACTTGTATCAGTAACAGCCAAGATGGCTGTTCTACAATAAAAATTCTTTGTTGTGGAACGGCCATCTTGGCTGTTCCCAAAAGGCGGTATACCCACAATAATTATTCCAGAAAGCTCTTGTGGAACGGCCATCTTGGCTGTTCCCAAAAGGTGGCAGTAAAGCCCACCCCCAAATATGCAGGTTAAATGTGAAACAGCTTATTACTTGTTAATTCCCAAAGATCCTGCCATTCCCGATCCGAAAGTGGCTGCACTTCCAAATCAATTTCAAAACAGCGAGAAGCCGCCGCACTCAAAACATCAATTACAGTGGCAATCAAATCATCTCCCCCTTCAGATAGAGGTAATTGCACAGGAATTAATTCCTCCTCAAAAACGTGAGAAAACAAACTAACATCCGGCTGCAAACGCATCGAACCGTGCTGCAAAATAGCATCACCCCGTCGCAATTGCGCGCTACCAATTAACTTGCAACCATCAGCGGTAACTAAATCCGCACCCGTCGCAGTACCAAAACAATTCGGATTGTGAATATAACCCCTTCCAGCTTCCCCATAGTGCAAATCCAAACCCATCGCCCTCCAACCCTCAATCAAAAACTGGCAAATAGTCTGATAAGCTTTCATACGGCTGCTTCCAAATCCCGACGCCACAACTGCATAAGTTAAATCCCCTTGGTGCAGCACGGCGCGCCCGCCGCTGGGCCTCCTCACCAACTCCACAGGCATTCCCCGCCAAGATAGCTGCTGCCAAAACTCCGGCCATCGCCGCTGATGGTAGCCCAAGGAAATTGCCGCCGGTTGCCAAGTGTAAAATCGCAGAGTTGGCGGATGTTTGCCCGCTAGATGCTGTTCCAGTAGCCATTGGTCGATCGCCATCTGCACGCTACCAGACGCCGACAACAGTGGAATTAAACGCCATACAGAATTAGCCATCAGCCCCCAGTCCTGAGTTCGCACTCAATAATTCGCAGAATGTTTTAAAATTAGTAACAGTTTTTTGGGCCTGTCTTCTAAGTTGGTGCAAGTTTCACGCCCGCCGGTGCTTTAGAAATAAATAGAAAAAATAATCGCAGAACCATGAGCAACAGTGTAATTGTCATTAACGACGAAAAATTTGAAACAGAAGTCCTGAAAGCTGAGCAACCAGTGCTTGCCTATTTCTGGGCTACTTGGTGCGGGCCTTGCAAACTGATCGCGCCTTCGATAGACTGGGTGGCGGCCAACTACAGCGATCGGCTGAAAGTGGTTAAAATGGAAATTGACCCCAATCCTAATACTGTCAAGCAGTATAAAGTAGAAGGAGTCCCAGCTCTCCGGCTGTTTAAAAATGCCGAAGTAGTGCTTTCCCACGAGGGAGCTATTAGTAAACAAACTTTAATCGGTTTGCTCGACGCTCACTTATAAAGTTGGGAAATGATTCGGGAGTTTCCAACTCCCAAATTACAACTATAGCAATCGCCAATATTTTTTGAACATCTCTCTTTTCTCCTCGATATTTCTCTCTGACTCTGCGCCCTCTGCGCTCTCTGCGGTTAGTAAAAAAAAAATCGTTCACCAGGGCAATAAAAACACAATATCAAAAAATCTAATAATACTTCCCCAATTATAAAAAGATTCAATAACATCCCCAAAGCTTACAAAAAATATGCAATTTGCCAAACGTTTAGAGCCACTGCAATTTAATGTATTTGCCGATATGGATCGGGCAAAAGCTCAAGCTAGAGCAGCGGGGCAAAATGTGATTGACTTGTCTCTGGGTTCTTCGGATTTGCCAGCGGCGGCTCATATTACAGATGCGATCGCACATTCTCTGTCCGACACCAGCACTCACGGCTATTTGCTATTTAACGGCACAAGAGATTTTCGGGAATCAGCAGCTATTTGGTACGAGCAAAAATTTGGAATTGCAGTCAATCCAGAAACAGAAGTGCTGCCGTTAATTGGTTCCCAAGAAGGCACGGCGCATATGCCTTTAGCTGTACTCAACCCTGGAGATTTTGCTTTGTTGCTCGATCCGGGATATCCTTCCCACGCGGGCGGTGTGCATTTGGCTGGCGGTCAAATTTATCCGATGCCGATATTAGCAGAAAATGCGTTTTTGCCGATATTTGAAGATATTCCGACAGCAGTGCTGGCTGAGTCGAAGATGATGGTTTTGAGCTATCCTCACAATCCTACAACTGCGATCGCCCCGGTTGCTTTTTTTGAGAAAGCTGTGGCTTTTTGTCGAGAACATCGGCTGGTTTTAGTGCACGATTTCCCTTATGTGGATTTGGTGTTTGACGATTCCGTAGGGGCGGTGCCCCCGTGCCCGCCCTCTGGTATCGAGGAAAACCGCAAATTGATGGCGCCGTCAATCTTTCAGGCGGATCGAGATAAGAGTGTGGCGATCGAGTTTTTTACACTATCCAAATCCTACAGTATGGGAGGTTTTCGAGTCGGATATGCGATCGGCAATTCCGAACTAATTGCAGCGCTGCGACAGGTAAAAGCCGCAGTGGACTTCAACCAATACCGAGGGATTTTGAATGGAGCGATATCCGCATTAACAGGCCCTCAAGATACCGTCAGAACCAGCGTAGAAACCTTCAGAAAACGGCGGGATGCCTTTGTAAACGCGCTTAGCGGCATCGGCTGGCAAGTACCCGTACCCCCTGCCACCATGTACGTCTGGGCGAAACTGCCGGAACCTTGGGCCCAAGATTCCGTGAAATTTTGCACTCAGCTAGTACAGAGTACAGGAGTCGCAGCTTCCCCCGGTGCCGGTTTCGGGAAATCAGGAGAAGGCTATGTGCGATTTGCCTTAGTCGAGTCGCCAGAAATTTTGGAAACAGCAGTTAGAAAAATTGCTGAGTTTCTAAATTGAGCGATGTGATATGTGTCAACTTAACTCGACACACCCTTCTGAGACTTAAGCCCACCAGACTTGAGCTTTGAGGCAGGGGTTAAAACCCCTGCCGGACTGGGGTTTTGACGTTTTTGGACATAGGATGAAGGGCACGGCGTCTAAGTGCTTACCCGTAGCTCAAGATGGATGCAATTGCTAAAATAGTGTGATTTCTACCTAAAGGAATAGATATTTGCACGCAGTATCTGTCACGATTTCTTTTAAGAAATGTTAACGTGAGACATCTTGGGAATTACCAGTTCCGCTCACCCACTCTAAAAATCCTTGAAATGAATTCTGTCGGGGTAGCGATTGTTCCGTAGCTGCGAGCGCACACCCAAAAAAGACCACACTGCCCAAAATTGCAATCAGGGGAAAAGGCTTACCCAGCCCAAAGTCCCGCTGAAGGCGAGCTAACGGTCTGCTCTCGCGCCTGAGCATCTTTCCCACCGTCAGTTGTTTGAGACTAAAAGGATCGCGCACAAAATGACCGCTCCAGCTAATTACCATGTGGGAATGGCAGTGGGGACAAGTGAATAGTCCGCTGACCATTCCGACTGGGCCTACGACGCTGGAACGGTTGCAGATCGGGCAAGTGACAGAATGAGTGTTATAGGTGGGAGCGTTCATAACTGTTTTTCTTGAGTAAAAAAAACTAACAAGTAATTGGGAGCCTGTGTTAACGCCTAAGGTATAGACCTTGAGAGGCACTTTTCCTTAATTCCTAGTTTACCGCTCCGATCGGGTCGATCGGAGATCACTGCTTCGGAAAACCTTCAAATTGCCAATCCCCCAACGAGTGCAAGTCGGGAGCACAGGTGAGATTATATTGCAAGGGAGTTACGGTTATTCTGTTGTCGCGAATAGCTTGTACGTCTGTAGGAATATCCTGCGACACCGCTGAATCGGGGATTTCTTCTACATCTTCTAACAATTCCCCAGCCAGCCAATAATAAGTTTTGCCGCGCGGATCGGTGCGCTTTTGAAATATGTCGAAATAGCGGCGAATGCCTTGACGGGCGATCGTAACTCCGGTAATTTCGGCTTGTGTGACTGCCGGTATGTTGACATTCAACAGCATCGGTTTCGCCATTGGCTGTTTGGTCAACTGTGCCAGCAAGGTGACAGCGAAATCCACCGCCGGCCCAAATTCCTGCGAAGTATAGCTCGCGAGGCTGAAAGCAATGCTGGGAATGCCTTCCATAATTCCTTCCATTGCTGCCGAAACCGTACCAGAACAGATGATATCCGTGCCTAAATTGGGCCCGTGGTTGATACCGGAAAGGACAAAATCCGGCGGTTTGTCAAGTAAAGCCCACAAAGCAAGTTTCACGCAGTCGGCGGGAGTGCCCGAACAAGCCCAAGCTTGGACTGCCGGCTCAAAAATAGATTCGACAATTTCGGCGCGGATGGGTTGGTGCAGGGTGAGGCCGTGGCCGGTAGCGGAGCGCTCTCTGTCGGGACAAACTACGCTCACGTCGTGGCCTGCAGCAGCGAGAGCGTTGGCGAGGCTACGGATGCCTTGTGCAAAGATGCCGTCGTCGTTGCTAATTAAAAGTTTCATTGAAATTTTTATAGGCCTTATAACAATACTAAACTAGATTCAACTAGGGCGATCGCTCTAACATCGAATTACCTATTACAAATTATCCGTAAATACCGAAAATATCAAATCTAAAAGCCACAAGACTGTAGAGCCAAAATTGCGCTAAACTCAACTTGGCTCAAAACTGCCATCAATCTAAAATCTAAAATCTAAAATCTAAAATCAAAATGACTGTCCAGCTAAGCGACATTGAAGCTCAACTAGAAACCCTCGGCCAAGAGTCAAAAAGTGCGATCGCCACTGCCAATACCCTCGAACAACTCGAACAGTTGCGCGTCGGCTACCTCGGCAAAAAAGGCCAACTCTCTCAAATTTTAGGCATGATGGGCAAACTGTCGCCAGACCAGCGACCCAAAGTAGGTGCGATCGCCAATACTGTAAAAGAAGCCCTGCAAGCCAATTTAGAAGACAAGCGCACCGCCCTCCAAACCGCCCAAATTGGAGCCAAACTAGCCTCAGAAACCATCGATGTCACCATGCCTGGGATTTTTCGTCCCCAAGGTCGAATTCACCCCTTAAACAGCGTCATAGACCGCGCTCTCGATATCTTTGTCGGTCTCGGCTACACCGTCGCCAACGGCCCGGAAATGGAAACAGATTATTACAACTTCGAGGCGCTGAACACACCGCCAGACCACCCAGCGCGGGATATGCAAGATACATTTTACCTGCCAGGAGGCGACTTGCTGCGGACTCAGACATCATCGGTGCAAATTCGCTACATGGAACAGCACAAACCGCCGATTCGGATTGTCTCTCCCGGCCGCGTTTACCGCCGCGATACTGTTGATGCTACTCACGCAGCAGTCTTCCACCAAATTGAGCTTTTAGCAATAGATGAAGGTCTGACATTTACTGACTTGAAAGGCACAATTAAAGAGTTTTTGCGGCAAATGTTCGGGCAAGATTTGCCGATTCGTTTCCGCACGAGTTACTTTCCGTTTACCGAACCTTCTGCGGAAGTTGATTTGCAGTGGAACGGCAAATGGCTGGAAGTTTTGGGCTGCGGAACTGTCGATCCGAATGTTCTTAAAGGAGTCGGTTTAGACCCAGAAAAATATACTGGGTTTGCAGCCGGTTTTGGGGTCGAGCGGTTCGCAATGGTACTTTATGAAATCGACGATATTCGCCGAGTTTATGCTAGCGACTTGCGCTTTTTGCGGCAATTTTAAAGCATGGCTTGGGGTCGGTTCTACAAACCCTCTAGAGATTTTGCTTAAGCTACATCAATTTTTCAGTTTCAAGTAAGCAGACAAGAGCGACAAAACCATAAGATATGGTGGGCGGGTGAGTGCAAGTAACTTTTGCTATCCGACTTTTTTCAAGTCAAAACCCGCCCCCCCACATCAGTTTATTCATGCCCGCTTACTTAAGTAGACAAGGGCTTTGCGCTTACCTACTTATTTATTTTCTAATTGCTAAAAACATCCTTGATGCTGTCAACAGCGCGCTCTACAGCATTCTTGGTATTATCTACTGCTTCCTGAGTCCGAGCTGAATCTTCCTCTGCTCTTTTCTCAATTGTGGCCGCATCTTTCTTAGCTTTGCGCTCTACGACACTACCATCCTCCGATGCTCGATCGACTTTAGCAGCATTTGTCTTGGCAGTTTCCTTAACCTTCTCTTCTGTATCTCGGATGAAGTTCTTGGCTCGTCCAGCATCTTTGCTGGCTTTTTCTTGAACCGCATCGCCCGCATCTGCTGCTGCGATCAAGTTTACAGCAGGAGAAGCCATTGCTGCGGTGTTAGAGAAGAACGCACCAGACCACACGAAGGCCATCGCTGACACGCAAAGCACAGTTGCAGCCATCAAGCGCCCTAAAGTCGAAAGCCGTTTCGTAAAATAATTCAGTTTCATAGAATACAAAAGGAGATATGACTTTCTATTTGTACTCGATCAGAGCGATCGGCTGAACCGTTCTCTAGATAGAGGTTATCCACCGACGAGCGGTTAAAAAAGTTCCCTCTTTTGATAGATTCAATCCAGGAATGTCAGTCAATGGTAGATTTGAGACTTAAGATTTGAGATTTGAGATTTGAGATTTGACTCCACAACCGCCATTTGGCATCTTGAACTTTGGTGAGTAGATTGTAGATTGTAGATTTTAGATTAAACAATTGATATCCAATCTGTTAGCATGGGAATTATTCATATATCTCTTCTCTGCATCGGCGTGAATCAGCGTCAATCCCTTGTCATCTGCGGCCCGAGAAATTGTCTTTTTTTAAACCGCAGATGAGGGCAGATGCAACACAGATTAACGCAGATGAATGATATCAATTCCGGTTGCACCATCCATAGGGCTATGGCTATGGCATACCTCACTTTTTTGAGAACCGCTATATAATACTTATAATTACTAATCACAATTTAGTAAAAAAGTCAATACCGTTTCATCAATTCCCTTTAGTTTCAAAGGCTTATATTTAACAATGCGATTTTCCTCCACATAATCTGCCACCGCCGCCGAAATTAGCACCGTGTTTGGTTCCGTCACCTCTTGCAAGCGGGCGGCAATATTCACGCTCGGCCCGATCGCGGTATAATCCGATCGATCAGGGCCGCCAAACATCCCCACCACCGCAGTACCCTGGTGAATTCCGCAGCGAAACCGCACCGGAGGCACGCCATTTTCCCCAACAATTCCCTGCTCCAACCAGCCCTTGTTAAGCTCCTTCAGAGCTCGCAGCATTTGGCCAGCAGCAGCCACAGCGCGGCGTACTTGCTCATTAGGCGTTAGTTCCTCCGGCGCGCCAAAGAAAGCCATTACCGCATCTCCAACAAACTTGTCCACCGTACCGCCGCTGTCAAAAATAGCCTTAGTCATTGCCGCCAAATATTCATTCAACAGCTCAGCTACCCGGCGCGAGCGCAGCGTATTTGCCATTTGAGTAAAACCGACAATATCGCTAAACAAAATAGTAATCAATCGCGGTTCCGGGCGCAAATCCAATGCCAAATCTCCAGCCGCTGCTGCCTTCACCATCGCCGGCGGCAAAAATCGGCGCAGCACCGACTCAGTTAAATAACTGTTCAACTGCTGCACTCGGCGCTCGTTTTGTTTGAGGGCGATCAAATTCCGCACTTCCGCCAACAATTCTCGATCATTAAAAGGCTTGGACAAATAAGCATCCGCACCCCGTTCTACTCCTTCAATTCGAGTATCTTCGTCGGCTTTAGCAGTCAGCAAAATTGCCGGAGTTCCCTGCAATTCCTCATCCTCTCGAATCATCTTAATCAAATCCAAGCCCGAAATCAAAGGCATCATCAAATCAGTTATAATTAAATTAGGGCGACGTTTTTTAGCCACGGCAAATCCTTCTTCTCCGTTGCGGGCAAGCAAAACTGCAAAGCCGGCATCTCGCAGAATAGCCGACACATAAAATCGCAAATCAGGATTGTCGTCAACCACCAAAACCGTTCCCACTGCTGTTTCTGATCTGATCGGTTGGAGCGCCTCAAAGTTATGATTTTCTACCTCATTTTCGGACAAATCTGCCTCCACATCTGCCAGTTCCACCGCAGCTTTGGATGAGTGAAACTCCGCAGGTATTTCTAGTACCTGTTCCGGGGGCAAGTGAGTCGAACCAAAGTGCAGCCAAACGGTAAAAGTAGTACCTTCGCCGTAAACTGATTCAACTGAAATTTGACCGCCGTGGAGTTCGACTAATTCTTTGACAAGTGCCAAACCTAAACCGCTGCCTTCGTAGGAACGGCTAGCTGAACCTTCGGCTTGGTGAAACCGCTCGAATAAATAGGGAATTTGTTCGGTGCGAATGCCGATACCGGTGTCTTTTACTTGCAACAAGCAGTGAGAGCCGGCCGCTTCAACTTTCAGGGTGATAGTTCCGCCTTCTGGGGTAAATTTGACAGCATTTGATAGCAGGTTGTAAATAACTTTGTCAAATCTTTCCAGATCCAAATAAAGTAAAGGACATTCTTGCAGTTGGGTAATTAAGTGCAGTCCTTTTTTATCGCAGTAGGCGCGGAACGACTCTGCGGTAGAGTAACAGAAACCGACTAAATCGCAGGGGCGGAAACTCGGCTGCATCCGTCCGGCATCGAGCCGCTGCAAGTCCAGCAGTTGATTTACCAACCGCAGGAGGCGGCGGGAATTACGCAAAGCGATTACGGCTTGTTCGTAGGGCAAGTCTTCTTGGCGCCTGCAAGCCGATTCTAGAGGGCCGATAGTTAGAGTTAAAGGGGTGCGGAACTCGTGGGAGATATTTTGGAAAAATTCGGTTTTGAGCCGATCGGCTTCCAGAAGCCGTTCTGCCTGCTGTCTGGTAGTCTGGTAGAGGCGCGACTGCTGCACAGCCAGAGCAGCTTGAGTTGCCACTATTTGAGCCAGGTCAATGTCTGAGAGTTTCCAGTGGCGGATGGTGTAATTTTGGCGCAGGGAAATGCTGCCGATGATTTTGCCTTCGGAGATTAAGGGAACGACTAACAGGGCGCGGGCTGGCGATCGAACTTGCAGTTCTGTAACATTTAACTCGGGGTGTTCATCGAGATCTTCGATCGCCACCGGCTCTTTTGATACCATAACTTGCAACAACACCGGATTGCCCCGAATCGGCACCAAAGACTGTGGCAAAGAAGGATGGGAAAAAACCCAGGCGCGAGTGTTCTCAGCAGCATCACCAGAAGCCGTCTCGTAGCCCAGAGGGTTCGCAACTACCTCTGGATTGTCAATAAAACCCGGTTCTACAGCCACGGTATCCCTATGTGTGTCGTATAGACCCACGCATTGGACATATTCATCATCTTCTGTCCACAGAGATAGGGCGCAGCCGTCAACTTGCAAAGCTTGGCCGAGTTGTTGAGTAATGGCTGCAAAAATATTTTGGGGATCGAGACTTGATCGAATTGCCGTAGTAATAGTATTGACTAAGGCCTCGCGCTTGGCCAGCGCCCGCACCTGTTCGTAAGCCCGGGCTTGAGAAAGCGCCAAAGCCGCTTGGTCTGCCACCGTAATTACCAACTGTACCTCGTGGTCTTGCCACTGGCGCGGTTCCTCAAACTGGTGCAGCGCCAAAACTGCCATCAGTTCGATTTTGTAAAACAGCGGTACGATCAAGCTCGATCGAATATTCGCAGCTTGATAAGCCTGCTGTCGTTGCTGATTATCCCAGTTTAAAACTCGATCGTCAGTTTGGGCATCTTGAATCACCTCCACATCCAGAGTTTCCCAAACCAAATCCGGCAACAAATCCGGGGATAGTTCGGCAGCAGAAGCATCTCCGGGCGTCGCTTCCTCATCGCCCCCCAACCCTTTAGTTTCTGCCTTCTGGTAAACGAACCACTCATCGGCAACCCGGCCGTCTTGGAACGGCCGCAGCAGACAGCAACTCACCTCAAACATCTGCCCGACACTTTCCACAATTCTTTGCAGCATTTGCTGGTAATTGGGAGCCGATCGGATAGTATTGGTAACGGCATAAAGAAGCGATTCTTGGCTTAAAGCACGGCGCAGTTCATTGGTCCGCGTTTTCAGAAGATTGTGAGTCTCAACAGCTTGACTGACAAGATTTATCAGCTCTTGAGCATCCCAAGGCTTGGTAACGTATTTGAATACTTTGCCAGCGTTAATAGCTTCAACTAAATCTTCAACATCCGTATAGCCAGTTAAAATAATTCGGATCACATCCGGGTATTGAGCGGCCGTCAGGCTGAGAAACTCCGTACCGCTCATTTTTGGCATTCGCTGGTCGGAGATAATCACCGCAACTTCTCCCTCTTTTGCCAAAATTTCGAGAGCAGCGGGGCCAGATTCAGCTCTGAGCACTTTGTAGTCTCGATGGAAGGTGCGGTAAAGCAAGTCGAGGTTATCCGGTTCGTCATCGACGATCAGAATTTTTAGCTTAGGATTTTCTTGGGAATTCATGCACCGTTCTCCTGTGCCCCGGGGCTGTTCGATTTAATAAGTCTGATCAAAGGAAGAATTCGCCGATTTAAATTGCTGAAGTCATACCATTTTCGATTTTCGATTTTCGATTTTCGATTGCGAATGACTGATGACATAAGGGTTGGGCTTTTGCCTAGAGTGCCATTATTTTGGGAAAATAGTATCACAATAATTCGTGGATATGAAGTTGTTGTGAGTGGAGCGAGGCAAGCATCAACCTTGATTTTTGATATCGGGATTTTCAATTCGGAATTCTTCTGAGCCACAGTTATCTGTCGTGCACCCCAATTTTATTATTTAATGATATTCACATAAACTCGTCTCCCGATAATTTTCTTTCACCCCTTACCTTTATGCAGCAGGAGAGCAAACACAAATCTGGCCATTTTAACTACCGTCTGGATATCTCAGAATACATAGGAATAACCGTCCTGATTGTGAGTTGATTTGCCAAATTTATGTTTGACCCTGGCTCCTGGGACTATTTTATTTGGTATGTGAAAGCTGTCTGCAGCAAGATACAATAGACAACCAACATCTTCGCCTGTGTTTTTTCCCACAAGTAACAGCAACTTTAACAGTCAGCCAAGGATACCGACCACAATCGGGGGCTGAGCCCCTGACTGATATTCGGGGGTGGCCCACAGACCACAGAGGTGTCTGTGGGAGTGACGCAATTGCTGTACCATTTTAGTTAGACTTTCACTTTTTTCCCCGATCTCGGCATTTTTTGTGCCTCCTGCAGACCAACGCCCAAGCCAATTACTGCGGCGAAACACCGCAAGCTCGATCATCCATCTGTTAATCTTAGCTAGGGATGTACTCTGTGGAAACCGATCAGTCGATTTTAGATTTTAGATTTTAGATTTACTCCACAGATGAATCGGGGAGCTTGAACTAGGGTCTAAAATTTTGATCTGTGCCCGACGAGTGTCGGTGGCTTGTATCGGTTTTTGGGCAGGGTCAATCAGCTCGATCGAGGTTTTGAAGGTCTCGCTAGCGCGCAGGTTGGAAAAGTACCCCCTAGCTCAACAGGTAAGGCCGGTTTGATCGGGGACGGGCAATGGATTGCCCAGAACTGGTGAAAGCTGGGGTGCCAGGTCGGGGGCGGCGGGGAACATCCGACGCGCCAGCGCGCCCGGTGTTAGTCTGATCAGTCGTTGAGTTTTTCAACTACCGCTTGACGGATAAATTATATTCGATCGGGTATTTCCGTAAGCAGAGAGCGGTAAGATTCCGGGAACCTGACGTTAAAACCTTTGTGATTGTTTTTAATACCTTGCCCGCTAAGCTGTCGCGTATTTAATTTGTAAGCTACTGTTTACTTAAACTCTTGTAATGCCGGCCCAAAACCACGGATCAAGCTTCAATTTAAAAGCCAAATAGCTTATCCACAAATATAGTATTAGGGGATGAGTTTGATTTTTTCATAACTAGAGTATTAAATGCTAAAAAATTTCCATTTACCTCAAATAATACTTAAAGTTAAGCACAAAAAAATGTAATTTAATCGGGTTAATAAACTATGCCTATAAGTTACATTATAAGATCAGTATAACATCAGTGAATTTTCTAAGATGGTAGCTTAGAAACCCGCGTAAAAAAATTAATATAGTGGCCTGGCATTGTGAATCCTTCATTTTTTTCCTCACCATCTCACCAACAACAAACTCCCGGAATTTCTGGTTTTTCGATCCGGGTGGCTGCGCCCAACGACTTAACGCAGCTAGCTGATATTTTAGCCATGAGCTTTCACTCCCGCGAGGGGTTTGTAGAATGGGTGTATCCAGTGTTGCGTTTGGGCATTTACGAAGATTTAAAAAATCGACTGCGTTCTAAGGCCGAACATTACATTTGTCTGGTTGCTGAGCTAGTCTCGCGCGAGGAGGGAACGCCGAATTATAGATCGCACCGAGCTCAGCGCATGGCAGGAACAGTAGAAATGGCTCTGCGTTCTCGCTTTCCTTGGCAAATACCGAGTTCTGACTATCCGTATTTGTCTAATTTAGCCGTTCACCCGGAGTATCGGCGGCAGGGGGTTGCTCAACAATTGCTCACTAACTGTGAGGAGACAGCCAGAGAATGGGGATTTTCTGAGATTTACCTCCACGTTCTCGAAAATAATCACGCGGCGCGACAGTTGTACTATCAGGCCGGCTATCGCTTGCAACAGGTGGATTGGAATTGGACTGGTAGACTGTTCTGCCAGCCACGCCGCCTGTTTTTACGCAAGCAGATTTCGCTATCCTAAGCTAAGCATTGGAATTGATCATGGGGAATTGGGAGGAAGCGGGAAAAAGGAAAAACTAGCTATCCGTGTATCTCCTCTTTCCTTCTATTGTGAATCAATGGAATGGGAATGGGGAATTAGTGATAAATTTTAGTTTGCTCTTAAGCCCGATCGCCCAACACACTAAAATCAGTTGGTAGTAAACACTTGAGCTACCAACCCTTGTGTACCTGGGAACACATGAAAAACCCCATACAAAGTTATATCAACTCCGGTAGCCTCGTCGGGCGTAAAAACCCGTCAAGAATCACGGAGAGTGCAACAGAAATTTATCTAATTCATCTGCGTTAATCTGTGTTGCATCTGCCCTGATCTGCGGTAAAAAAAAGATAATTTCTCGAACCGCAGATGACAAGGGATTGACGCAGATTCACGCCGATAAAGATAATAGATTTATGAATAATCCGAGGCTAACAGATTTGATATTATACCAAATTCGGATTGAATACACCTTTATTTTTTAGCATTTTAGAGAGGGACAAAAGGCAACTGTAATAGCGATGTCAAGGGCCGAGTGCTACACAGTTTCTAACCTGCATCACAGGGGATTTAAGCCCCCACCTTTAGGTGGATTGTTTTTAGGCAGGGGCTTAAATCCCCTGCCTAAAAACTTCGCACTCCGAAGTCAACTGTCAACTGTCAACTGTTAACCGGATTGAGTATTGTGAGGAACGCCACAGAAGTTCTGATTTGCTGTGGCGTTTTGTTCGCCAGAACAGGAGACTTTCGCCGCCAATTCTAGAGCTCAGAGAGATTTGGTAGGAAATCCGAGGAGCCGATCGCCCCGTTAACCCCGATAAAGTTTCCTAACACCCGATCGGTTCCTGCTATTCGCAGCAAAGTACCGTCAGGAGTAGCGCTAAATTGCAACTGCTGGAAACTCACGCCGCCAGTCAAAACAAACTTATCGACACCTACCTCGAAGTTAATCAAAGTATCAGTGCCGCCGTCAGCACTCAAAACAAATCGATCGCTCCCAATACCTCCGATTAAAGTATCATCTCCCGCGTCGCCAAACAGCCAGTCATCTCCTGCACCTCCATTGAGAATGTCGCTATCTTTACCGCCAAACAGAGAATCGCTGCCAGCATTTCCGTTGATAGTATCTTGCCCTTCGTTGCCGTAGAGCAAATCATCGCCGTCACCGCCGTTGATACAGTCTTGCCGATCGTTTGCACCCACCGCGACACCTTGGTTATCGGGACGATCGCCATAGATGGTATCGTTGCCCTCGCCACCGCAGAGTTCATCGCTGCCGTCACCGCCGTAAATCAAGTCGTTGCCGGCATCTCCGTGCAAGAGGTCGTTACCTTCACCGCCGTCAATCTTGTCGTTACCTTCACCGCCACTGATAGTATCGTCAGCTTCATCGCCGAACAGCACGTCAGCACCGGTGCCGCCAAAGAGCAAGTCTCGGCCGTTAACATCTATATCTAGATTTTTAGTGCCGCCGTAGATCGTGTCGTCGCCAGCATCGCCGACAATGGTATCAGAGCCGAGTTCGCCCCAAATCAAGTCATTATCTTTGCCGCCCCAAACACAATCATTGCCTTTACCTGGTTGCACCGTATCATCACCGTAGCCACCGCTGATGATGTCGTTGCCGGTGCCGCCAAAGAGCAAGTCTTCTTCGCCAGCACCGCTAACTGAGTTGGAACCGCCGCTGTCGCCGAGCAGAGTATCGGCTCCTTTGTCGCCGTAGAGAGTATCAGAGCCTAATTGACCGTAGATCAGGTCGTTGCCTTGTCCTCCGAAAGCGCGATCGTTATTTTCGCCGGCAAGCAGCGTATCATCACCTTCTTGGCCGTTGAGGAAATCGTTGCCGGAGCCTCCGTACAGCAAGTCGCGCCCCTCGAAGTCGCGAACCGTTTTGTTGGTTAAACCGCCAAACAAGCTGTCATCGCCGGCGTCACCAATCAACGTATCGGAGTCGAACTCGCCCCAGATCAGGTCATTGTCTTTACCTCCTAGGGCAAAATCGTTACCTTTGCCGGCGTGGATGGTATCGCTGCCCTCGTTACCGTTGATGATGTCTGCACCGCTACCTCCGAAGATCCAATCGCCATTCTCAGCAGCGCTGTTGGAGTTATCGTTGCCGTTATCTCCCAAAATCGTATCGGCACCTAGATCTCCAAACAGAATGTCGGCGCCTGAGTCACCTGCAATCCAGTCATTTTGTTTGCCGGCATGGACGATATCGTTGCCACCGCCACCGTAGGCAATATCGGTGTCAGTGTCGGCAAAAATCGCGTCATTGCCTTCGTCGCCGTGAATTTCATCAGCGCCATTTTTGCCTAAAAGCAGGTCGTTGCCTTTCAAACCAAGGATTTTTTGGTTGCCTTTGGTGTCTGCGATGAAGTCATCGCCGTCGGTGCCTGTGGTGGTTTGTCCCTCTCCAAGTTGCGAAATCGGTCGGACAAATCCAACTGCGGGCGGTTGCGGAGGCGGTGCAAAGTTAATGCCCGGTTTTTCCTGAATCGGCTGACACAGACAGTCGGTATCTGGTTCGGCGATCGGATTTGAGATACCGGGCGCGGGTGTTGGTGTGGGTGTAGGTGTGAGTGGGGGAACAGTCCCAACTGGCCTCAAGATAGCAGCAACATTAGCGCTAGCGGGGCTGACTTTGCCGAGGTTGTCGGTGGCGGTGTAGCTGAAAGTTGCTCCGTTAAAGTCAACTGTGGCTACGAAAAATAGTTGTCCTATTTGTGCCGGAGTCAAAACTTGACCGGCTGTCACGGGTACGTCGCCGTTGACTGGATCTGAAAAGAACAGGACTCCTTGGTTGGCTGGGGGGACGCTGGTGATGGTGTAAGAGACGATCGACCCATCGGGGTCACTTCCTCCCAATCCCAACACCTGCACGATGCCGTTAGTCGGAACCGTGAAGTTAACATTGTTAATCGATGGCGGTTGGTTGGAAGTCGGGGAGATAGCGGCAACTGTAGCAGTGGCGGGGCTGGTAGCGCCGCTGTTATCTGTGGCGCTGTAGGTAAAATTGGCACCGGTAAAGCTACCTGTGGATTGGAAAAATAGTTGTCCTATTTGTGCCGGTGTCAAAACTTGACCCGGTGTCACGGCTACTCCGCCGTTGGCTGGATCTCCTAAAAACAGGATGCCTTGGGCCGCTGGCGGCAGGGTGTTGATCGTGTAAGAGGCGATCGACCCATCGGGGTCACTTCCTCCCAATCCCGGCACCCGCGCGCTGCTGTTGGGGTCTACCGTGAAATTAGCATTGTTGGTTACTGGCGGTAAGTTTAGGGGATTTGGTGTGGGAGTTGCTCCTGTGGAACCGAGAGTAGCGGTAGCCAGGGGACTGGTAGCGCCGTTGTTATCTGTGGCGCTGTAGCCGAAATTAGCACCGGTAAAGTCGCCGGTGGATTGGAAAAATAGTTGTCCTATTTGTGCCGGTGTCAAAACTTGGCCGGGTGTCACGGCGACTCCGCCGTTGGCTGGATCTCCTAAAAACAGGACTCCTTGGGCCGCTGGCGGCAGGGTGTTGATGGTGTAAGAGGCGATCGACCCATCGGGGTCATTTCCTCCCAATCCCGGAATTTGCGCGGTGCTGTTGGGCCCTAGGGTGAGGTTAGTATTGTTGGCTGCTGGCGGTTCGTTGGGAGTTGGTGTGGGAGTTGGTGTGCGAGTTGGTGTTGGTGCTGGAATCGGTATTGGTAATGGTGTGGGAGTGGGTGTTGGTACTGGTGCTGGAGTCGGTGGGGGTGTCGTTCCTGTTAAACCAAGATTCGCGTTAGCTGGGGAGCTAACTGCGCCGCTGTTATCTGTGGCGCTGTAGGTAAAATTGGCACCGGTAAAGCTACCTGTGGATTGGAAAAATAGTTGTCCTATCTGTGCCGGTGTCAAAACTTGACCCGGTGTCACGGCGACTCCGCCGTTGGCTGGATCTCCTAAAAACAGGACTCCTTGGGCCGCTGGCGGCAGGGTGTTGATGGTGTAGGAGGCGATCGACCCATCGGGGTCATTTCCTCCCAATCCCGCCACCGGCGCGCTGCTGTTTGGCCCTACCGTGAGGTTAGTCGGTGTCGCGAATGGCGGTTGGTTGGGTGTCGTTCCTGTTAAACCAAGATTCGCGTTAGCTGGGGAGCTAACTGCGCCGCTGTTATCTGTGGCGCTGTAGGTAAAATTGGCACCGGTAAAGCTACCTGTGGATTGGAAAAATAGTTGTCCTA